>JAYZAP010000288.1:0-3369 GCA_036339655.1 Pseudomonadota bacterium
GCCCGGCTCGGCCGCGGCCTCGCCGTCGAGCGCGGCAGCCTGGCGCAGCCCATCACGGTTGACGAAGATCACCACAGCCATGACTAGGCCGACAAGGCCGACGATGATCAATCCGCTACGCCAACCGAGCGCCAGGGCGAACGCCGCCATCAGCAGCGGCGCCACCGCCCAGCCCGCGTGGCCGGCGAAGGTATGGACGCTGAACGCCCGGCCGAGCCATTCGTAGCGCACCGCCGCCGACAGAATGGTGTAGTCGGCGGGATGAAAGACGCTGTTGCCGGCGCCCGCCAGGATGACCAAAACCAGCAACATGCTGTAGGTCGACGAAAAACCCATGAGCAGGGTCGCCGCGTCCTCGATGGCGAGCCCGGCTACCAGCAGCATGACCGGTCCGTAGCGGTCGACGAGAAACCCGACCGGCAGAACGGCGAATCCCGACGCCAAGCTGCCGACGCTAACCAGCAGGCCCAGTTCCATATAGCTGACCCCGAACTCGGCGTGCAACAACGGGAAAAGCGGCGGCAGCACCAGGGTATAGAAATGGCTGAAGAAGTGGCCGCCACTGACCAGCCCGACGATTTTGCCGTCACGAAGACGACCGGTCCGGGCGGCGTCGCCGTCGCCCGGTGGCGCGGTGGCTGTCACGGCGTTAAACCGTGAATTCGGGATTGGGCGCGAGCTCGGGATTGGGCAGCTTGCCGCGGTAGGCTTTGCGGTAGTCGTAGGCGTCGGTGATCATCTGGTCGGTCCACCAGCCGGACTTGGTCGGCGGATAGTGCGGCGGATTGTCCGGCCCGCAGCATTCCCCCAGGGGCGTGACGACAGTGTCGTAGTTGAGGCCGAAGAAGAACGGCATGGAGTAGCGCTTGCCCTGGCTGTTGTTAATCACCCGGTGAGGCGTCGAGACGAACTGGTCGTTGGACCAGCGCATCATCATGTCGCCGATATTGATGATGAAGGTGTTGTCCATGGGCGGCGCCTCGACCCAGTCGCCGTCGCGATTGCCGACCTGGAGGCCGCCCATCTGGTCCTGCCACAGGATGGTGAAACATTCGTAGTCGGAATGGGCGCCGATACCGATACGGTCGGCGGTCACTGGCCCTACCCGGGTCGGGTAGTAGATCAGGCGAAGCTGGCCCATGGGCTTGTCGATCTTGTCCTCGAAGAAGCTCTCTTCGATGCCGAGCGCCAGGGCGAAGGCCTTGAACAACACATGGCCCAGCTCGACGACTTGTTCGAAATAACCGTAGACCGCCGGCTGGAACCCGGCCGGTTCGTCGGGCCAAACGTTGGGGCCGATCATGATGTTGCCGTCGCAGTAGAGCGGATCATTGTCGGGCACTTCCAGGGACAGCTCAAAGCCTTCCTGCAGGTCGGGCCGTGCCGTAGGGTCGGCGTAAAGGCCGCCTTCCGGCACGTAACCGCGATGGCGTTGGACCTGGTTGATATCGAGTTTCATCTTGGCGTCGAGCGGCAGGTCGAAATAGGCCGCCATGGCGTCACGGGCGCCGGTGATCGACGCTTCGGGAACCCGGTGATTGCGAATGTAGAAGAAGCCGACGTTGCGGCAGGCCTCGCCGACCACATCGGCAACCCGCTGGCGGTCGGCCGCGTCATCGCTGAACAGACCGTCGATGTCGATGACCGGAATTTGGTCGAAATCGAGGCGCTTGGCGCTAAACTCACCGGTCCCGCCACTGTTCATGGCAACAATCCTCCACGCCCCTCTAGGTGGCGGCGACGATAGCACAACCTCGACGCCAGGCAAAATTCCGTGGCAACGGGGCGCGATTCAGGCAATCCTCGGGTTACACGGCAACCCGGGGGAAAAATCGCCATGCGCCTGCTGATCGCCATGATGAAGCACGAGACCAACACCTTCTCGCCGGTGCCGACGCCGCTCGAACGGTTCGTCCGCGGCAGCACCACCCTACCCACTGGCGACGCCGCCTATGACGCCTTCAAGGGCACCGGCAGCGGCATCGGCGCGTTCATCGACCTGGCCGAGGCCGAGGGCGCCGAGATCGTCATTCCCATCGCCGCCGGCGCCTGGCCCAGTGGCCCGGTGGAGGACGCCGCCTACCAGCACATCAGCGACACGATTTGCGCCGCCGTGAAAGATGAAATGGCGCGCGGCCTCGACGGCGTCATGCTCGACCTCCATGGCGCCATGGTCACCGAAAGCCTGGAAGACGGCGAAGGTGCCCTGCTCGCCCGCTTGCGGTCCATGGCCCCGAGCCTGCCGATCGGCGTGTCCCTCGATATGCACACCAACTTCTACCCGGCCATCGCCGCCAACGCCGACGTGGTCGCCGGCTACCAGACCTATCCCCACATCGACACCTACGAGACCGGGGTGCGCGCCGGCAACGCCCTGCTGACCATGATCAAGGGCCAGGCCAAGCCGACCATGGCCTGGGGCAACCGGCCCATGCTGCCCCATGTCATGCGCCAGGGCAGTGAGGACTATCCCAACAGCGCCCTCCAGGCCCGCGCCCGGGAGATGGAAGCGGCGGGCGCACTCTGCGCCTCCCTGTTCGTCGGCTTTCCCCACGCCGATATCAGCAACGCGGGCTTAAGCGCCGTGGTCGTCACCAACGACGATAGGGGGCAGGCCGAGCGCTGGCGCGATGAGCTGCTCGATATGGCGTGGGAGGCGCGCCGCGACTTCGTCTACCAGCTTGAACCGCTGGAGAGTTCAATCGCCCGGGCCCGCCAAGTTACCGAAGGCCCGGTGGTGCTGCTCGACCATTTTGACAACGCCGCCTCGGGCGGCACCATGGACACCACCGTGGTGCTTGGCGAAATCCTGCGTCAAGGCCTCGACAACGTGGCCGCCTTCGCGATCCACGATCCCGCCGCCGTCGAACAGATGATCGCCGCCGGCGAAGGCGCCGAAATGACCCTTTCGCTCGGCGGCAAGATCGCCATGCCTGCCCTGGCGGCGCCGAGCCCGGCCCTGGAGGTCTTCGGCACGGTGAAGAAAATCACCGACGGCCAGTACCGCAACCAGGGGCCCATGACCAAGGGCGTGCTCATGGACATGGGGCCGACCGTGGTGCTCGATACCGGCAAGGTCGAGATCATCGTCATTACCCGTCATCAGGAACCCAACGACGTGGCCGGCTTCCTCAGCCTCGGTATCGACCCGCTGCAGAAGCGCTTCCTGATGCTCAAGAGCCGGGTGCATTGGCGGGCCGGCTTCCAGCCCATGGCCCGCGACATCATCGAATGCGCCGGCGTCGGGGTCTGCACCTCAGACTACGGCCAGCTTAAGTTCGAGCACGTGCGCCGCCCGATCTTTCCGCTCGACGCCATGGAGTAGCCACAATGACCAGCCTCAATATTGTCGCTCCGGACAGCAATGCC
>JAYZAP010000289.1:0-4317 GCA_036339655.1 Pseudomonadota bacterium
GCAGGGCCGGGTCTTCGCAGCTCATGGTCTGGAAGCAACGGTCGTGGCCCGCCTCGACCCAGCCTTCGTGGAAGGTCAGGCCCTCGGGCAGCATTCGACCGCGTTCCTCGAAGCGGCGGTAGACCGCCGCCGCGTCCTTGAAATACTCGATGACCATGTAGAGTATCGGCGGCTCTAGCGCCCCTCGTCGCGCCATGCCAGCATTAGGCCACCGAGGGTCAGCAGCAGCACCAGCCAAGGGGCCATGAGCGGCGCCTGATGGATGCCGGTCACCCGGTAGTCATGGTTGGCGCGCAGGCCGATCCAGCCGCGCCCGGCGCTGTCACGACCAGCCGAGACCATACGCAGGTCAGGCAGGTCTTCATTGGCGAGCCAGACGAAGGCGCCGCCGCTGGCCCGCACCAGGGGCGCCAGGGCCGTCTCGGTGGCGCGCAGGTCGGCGAACTCGGGCGGGTTGACGTCGCCGACCAGGGCAATGGTCGAATGGATGCCGTCATCGAGCCGATAGAGGCCCGGGTCGACGACCGTGGCCGAGGCCCCGGCGCGGCCGTCGCCGAGGTCTTCCAGGTCAACCTGGCGTTGCTCGCCGGTGGGCGTGGTGATAATCACCTCGCCGCCGCCCTCGGAGAGACTGCGGCGAGTGATTTCGAGGCGAGTGCCCTGGACGGTGGCGCGCAGGTCCTCTTCCTCCAGGTCGGGCTCCTTCATCAACCAGTGAGCGACCCGTCGCAGCAACTCGGCCTGCGGCCCGCCACCCTCGAAGCCGCGCGCCCACAGCCACATGTGGTCGGTGAGAAGCTGAGCCACCCGGCCCTCCTCGACCCGGTCGAGCAGCAGGATCGGGCGGTCCTCGACCCCTTCCATGAGCACCGCCGTGCTAGCGCCCCGCTCAGCGTCAATCTCGACATCGACCTGGCGGAACCAGCGGCCCCATTCCGATGTCTTGTCCGGGGCGCCGGCGCCGGGCAATGCCGCGGTCACCGGATGGCGGCGGCCGATATCGGTCAAGCGCGGGCGGAAGCCGCCTTCGAAGACCTCTCCGGTCGGTCCCCCCGGCAGCACGAAACCCAACGGCGTACGAAACAGGCTTGCCTCACCGGCGAAGGAGGGCCCCGCGGCGGACAGCAAGGCGCCGCCCTCCTTCACGTAGGCGGCGATGTTGTCAAGATAGCTGAGCGGCACCACGCCACGGCGGCGGTAGCGGTCAAAGATGATGAGGTCGAACTCGTTGAGCTTGACCTCGAACAATTCGCGGATGGGGAATGAAATCAGCGCCAGTTCGCGGATCGGCGTGGCGTCCTGTTTCTCCGGCGGCCGCAGAATGGTGAAGTGAACCAGGTCGACCGACGGATCGGACTTGAGCAGGTTGCGCCAGACCCGCTCGCCGGTGTGGGCCTCGCCGGATATCAGCAGCACCCGCAGGCGGTCGCGCACGCCGTTGACCGCGACCACCGCCCGGTTGTTGAGCCGACTGAGTTCGACCGGCCCGTCGTCGATATCGAACTCGACCAGGGTGGCACCGGCGCGGTCTAGGGGAATGCCGATCTCGAAGGTGTCGCCGATCGGCACGAAGCTGGCTTCCGGCGCGCCGCCGTTGACCCGCGTGGTCAGCGTCGCGTGGTCGCGCGGGCCGCCCGGTTCGGCCGAATCCTCGACCCGTAGCGTCACCGTCAGGGTGTTGCCGACAATGCCGTAGCGCGGCGCTTGCTCGACCACCAGCCGGCGGTCGGCCTCGTCCTGGTCGCCGGTAATCAGGGCGTGCACCGGCGCGTCGAACCCAAGGTCCGCCAAGCTGTCGGGCACGTCATGAACCTGGCCGTCGGTGACCAGCACGGCGCCGGCGATGCGCCGCCGGGGAACATCGGACAGGGCCTCGCTCAAAGCGCTGAACAAGGCGGTGCCGGACACGGTGGCGACGACTTCGCGGGCCTCGCCGCCGACATGGACAACCCGGGCTTCAACCCCCTGGAACGCCTCAAGCTGTGCCATCACCGCGTCCGCCGCCACCGCCGCTCGGGACGCCCGGTCACCGACCCGCTGGCTCGACGACTGGTCGACCACCACGACAGCCACATCGGCCAGGCGTTCGCGACTTTCCTCAACCAGCACCGGGTTGAGCAGGGCGGCCACGGCGGCGCCCATGCCGAGCGCCCGCCACCAGATACCGCGGGCGCGGCGCCACAATCCGAAGCCGACCCCGGCCACCGCGAGCAGCGCCAGCACGGCGCATAGCACCCCGGGAATCAGCGGTGCAAAGGCGATGGTGGTGAGTTGTTCGGTCATAGTCGAGACACTATTGACCGAGACGATCAAGGATCGCCGGCAGGTGGACCTGATCGGCCTTGTAATTGCCGGTCATGGCGTACATCACCAAATTTATGCCGAAACGAAACGCGTCTTCGCGCTGGCGCTCGCCGCCCGGCACGACAGCGAACATGGGCCGCCGGCCTTCATCCAGGGCCCATGCCGCGGCCCAGTCGTGACTGCCGATAATCAGCGACGAGACCCCGTCGTTGACACCGCCCGGGTGCCGCTCGACCCAGACCTGACCGCCGGTCCAGCGGCCGGGAAAGTCGGGCATCAGATAGAACGCCCGGGTTAGAATGTGATCCTCCGGCACCGGATACAGCGGCGGGATGTCGAGCCCCCGCAGCAGCGTCCGCAGGCGCCGGGCGCTGGGGCTGAGGCCACCCGACAGGCTGGTCGCGCCGACATTGTGGTCGCGGGTATCGAACAGGATGATGCCGCCGGTCTTGAGGTAGTGGTTGACCTTGACCGCGGCCGCCGGCGACAGGGCCGACTGGGACGGCGTTATGGGCCAATAGATCAATGGAAAAAATATCAACTCGTCGCGCTCGACGTCAATGGCCATGGGCTCAGCCGGCTCGATCGAGGTCCGCGCGGTCAGAACAATGACGAGGCCCGCGAGACCCCGGAGACTGGTGTGGTCGATGTCGCGGTCGCCGGTCTTGATATAGGCGAGCCGCGACTGCAGAGTCGCCGCCAGCACGAAATAATCGCCCTCGGAAGTCGCCTCCTGGGCCACTGCCGGCGCTGCCCCGGCCAGGACCGTCATGAGCGCGAGTCCGGCGGCGGTGCGTCCGGCCCGGCGCGATACACCGCTGGGCATCAGGCCGCGCAGAACCATGCCGGCGAACAGGTCGACGAAGGCGAGGACCAGGGCGGCGACCAGGAACCACGGTTTGAGGTCGGTCTCGCCGGCCTCGCCGAAGACCCGGCGCGTGGCCCCCGCCGGCAGGGTGTCGATGGCCTTGATGGCGATCAAACCGGCGCCCAGGTTGAGCGCCCGGCGACCGCCCTGAGCCCCATAGTAGCCCGGCGGGTAGCGCGGCCCGGGCGCCAGATCGGCGAAATCGCTGGCCGCCACCGCCCGGCTGTGTTCCGCCGGCTCGGTAAGGCGGCCGAAACCGTCGAGGGTCCGCAGAGGCGCCAGCATGCCTTCGTCGCGGTCGCCGACGACCCCCTGGCTCAACTGCACCAGGCGGTGCAACATTTCGACGAACAAGCCGGAGATCGCCAGGTTTGACCACGCGAAGCTGGCGGTGGTGTGGACCAGCACCAACCAGCCATCGCCGCGGCGCTCGGCGGTCACCAGTGGCGTGCCGTCGGCCAACCGGGCCCAGGTCTTGGCCGCCAGATCGAGCGACGGCTCGGCCAGCACCTGCCGGCGAATTTCAACGTCGGGCGGAATGTGGAGGCCGGCGAACGGCGTATCGTCGGCGAACCGCGCCAGGCTGGCCGGCATGTCCCACGACATGGTGCCGCCCAGAGCGCGATCACCAATGCGCAGGCGAATTGGCACCAGGTCGTCGACACCTTCGGCCATACGCGGACCGGCGAACCGCACCAGGACGCCGCCGTTATCGATCCAGGTCTCGATCAACAGCCGCTCGGTACCAACGATGGTCTTTACGTCGGCCAGTACCAGGACGGCAAGCGGCCGGGCCAGCAAATCCTCGACTTCGCCCTTGCGGACCTCGCTGATCGGGTCGAGAGCGCGCTCGAGATAGAAAATTTCCGATAGCAGCGGCTGGTCGGCTTCGATTCCAGCACCCGCCACCAGGCCGACCGGCCGGCGCCGCCAGCGTTCATCAAACAGCACCACCGCGTTGGCCCCACGCTCGCCTTCGATGGCCAGACGCGCCATGCGGTTACGCAACTCGGCGGGGACTTCGAGGGCGGCCGTGGTCGCCGACTCGCCGTCGGCGAAACTCGCGACCATGCGCGCCAGGACGGCGCCATCCTCGTCGCTGACCCGCAGCCACAGGCTCTCCTCGCCAGTGGTCGCGGTGCGCA
>JAYZAP010000290.1:0-3582 GCA_036339655.1 Pseudomonadota bacterium
GCTTTCTCCGTTGAACTCCGGGTTGAGCGCCGGGCCGGCCTGGCCCGCGGCGTCCATGGACATCCGGTCGATGGCGTTGTAGTTGGCCGACGGGCGGGTGCGTAGCGGCCCCCCGCCGCCGGGAAATTCGCCATCGCCCTGGGCGCTGTCCTCGGCCCGCTTGAAAATAGGGCAGCACATCGTCATAGGCCCAGCCTTCGAGGCCGAGCTGGCGCCAGCCGTCGTAGTCCCGGGCATTGCCGCGAATGTAAATCATGCCGTTCATGGACGACGAACCGCCCAGGCCACGGCCGCGCGGATAGTACATGCGACGGCCGCCGAGGCCGGGCTGGGGCACGCTGTTGTAGCCCCAGTCGTAGGCCGGGCGGCCGAACAGGAAGCCGTTGGCCGCCGGCATCTGGATGAACGGGCTGGTCCCCGATCCACCGGCCTCGAGCAACAGTACCCGGTGGCCGGGGTCTTCGCTCAAGCGGTTGGCCAGCACGCAACCGGCGGAACCGCCACCGACGATCACGTAGTCGAACGCGTCCGCCACTAAACGGCGACGCCGGCCTTGAGGCCTTCGAACACCGCCTCCTCGGCGGTTCGCGCCACCATGGCGTCACCGATCATGCGAGTCTCGCCGGGCCAGTCGGCCAAAGCCTCGCCGAGACTGTCCACGGACGCGTGGCCGAGGGCATAGACCAGGGTCTCCATGCCCTCGCAAATAATCGGCTCGCCGCTGGTGGTGTGCTGGAAATAGGCGGTGTCGCTGTCGACGCCATAGAGCCGGGCCAAGGGAATGACTTCGACCCCAAGCTTGTGGAGATCGCCGAGCCAGCGGTCGCGGACATATTGCTGAATGGTCTGGCCGGGCATGTAGCCGTTGACCACCAAGCGCACCCGGCTGCCGGCGGTTGCCAGCTTCTCGGCCAGGCCGAGTCCGATCCAGTCGCAGCGCCAATCGGCGATGACCACGTCGGCGCCGACGTTGGCCTGGTCCTGGATCACCGCCCAGCTATCAACCACATGGGCCTCGTCGGCGCCCTCGATGGGCGGCCGGTTGACCGTCGCCCCGGTGGCGACAATCACCGCGTCCGGCGCCTCGGCCTCGACCAGGGCGCGGTCCACCGTGGTGTTGAGCACCACGGCCACGCCGGCCAGTTCCATTTCCCGGGCCAGGTTGGTGACCAGGCCGCCGAACTCGGCCCGGCCGGGCAACAACTGGGCCAGCAGCACCTGGCCGCCGAGCCGGGCGCCGCCCTCGTAGAGGGTAACATCATGGCCGCGCTCGGCGGCCACGGCGGCAGCTTTCATGCCCGCCGGACCGCCGCCGGCGACCAGCACCTTGCGGGCCTGGGCAGCCGGTATCCGGGTGCCGTATTCAAGCTCGCGCCCGGATTCGGGGTACTGCAGGCACGACAGGCCGAAGCCCTCGAGGATGTGGCCGATACAGGCCTGATTGCAGGCGATGCAGGCGCGGATGTCGTCGGTGCGCCCGGCCGCCGACTTGTTGGCCATCTCCGGATCGGCGATCATCGCCCGGGTCATGCCGCACATATCGGCCTGGCCCGAGGCGAGAATGGCCTCGGCCATCTGCGGCTGGTTGATGCGACCGGCGACGAACACCGGCATGGAAACCCGCTGCTTCACCGCCTGGGCGAAGGGCGCCACATAGCCCGGATCGATGTTCATGGGTGGTACGATGTGGATCGAGCCGCCCAGGGTGGCCGATGACCCGGCGATTACGTTGACGTAGTCGAACACACCTTCGTCGCCGAGAGCCGCGATGATTTCCAGGGTCTCCGTGGGCTGCAACCCTTCGGGGCCGATCTCGTCGCCGGAAATGCGCAAGCCCGCCACCCGGTCGTCGGGCAAGGCGGCACGCACCGCGTCAGCGATCTCGCGCAGCAGCCGCATGCGGTTGTCGAAGCTGCCGCCGTAGCCGTCGTCCCGGCGGTTGACCCGGGGGCTGAGGAACTGGGCCGGCAGATAACCCTGGCTGGCGATCACCTCGACACCGTCGTAGCCGGCGGCGATCATTCGACCAGCCCCGGCGCCATACGCTTCGACCACCTCAGCGATGAGCGAGACCGGCATCTCGCGCGGCAGTATATGAAACCGCTCATTGGCCGTGGCCGAGGCGCTGTAGGACACCGGCGTGGTGCCGTCCTTGGTGTGCAGGATCTCGCGGCCGGGATGGAACAACTGGCCGAAAATACGGCAACCATGGCGGTGGACCGCCTCGGTCAGGCGGCGCAGACCGGGGCCGCTGTCATCGTTGCGGACCTGGAGGATGCCATCGGAATAGGCCGCCGAATCGTGGACCTCGGAGGCCTCGGTGATGATCAACCCGGCGCCGCCCCGGGCGCGGGCCTCGTGATAGGCGATCATGGTGTCGCCGGGCGCCCCGCCCTCGGCGAGAAAGGTGCCGTGACCGGTGGAAAAGATGCGGTTGCGGATTTCGACGCCGCGAATGCGCAGCGGCGAAAACAGATGGGGGAAAGACCCAGTCATGGCCTGAAACCGTGCCTCAGGCGACCGCGCGGCGGTCCAACACCTCGCTCACCGGGGTACCGAGCCAACCCGCCGCGCGTTTCGCCCAGTACAGAGAATGGAGCGTCATGGACAGCGGCCCGGGGGCGCCGTTGGACAACACCCGGTCGTCGACCTTGATCACCGGCATGATGCCGCCGGCGGTCGAGCAGATGAAGACCTCGTCGGCCTCGTGCAGGTCTTCGGGCCGGTAGTCGTCGGCATAGCAAGGCGCGCCGGCTTCGGCGGCTAGGTCGAACACGGTCTGCCGGGTGATGCCTTCGAGCATGTTGCGCGCCGGGGTGTGCAGGGCGCCGTCCTTGATGAAGAAGACATTGACACCCGGCCCTTCGGCGAGAACGCCATCGGGGGTGCACAGGACGGCGTTGTGGGCGCCGGCGTCGGCGGCTTCGATCTTGGCCCGGACCAAGTCACCCCAATGGAAGTTTTTGAACCGCGCGTCAACGCATTCGTCGGGAATGCGCCGGGTCTTGGCGACGATGATGTCGATGCCCTGCTGTTGGATGTCCAGGGGCACGATCCAGATGTAAGGCACCGCGTAGGCAATGAAGTTGACGTTGGTGTCTCGCAGGTCGGGCACGAAGCCGCGAATGAAGCCCCTGTTGGTGCCGCGGGTCAGCATCATGTCGACGTAGGAAAGCTCGCCGACACCGCCGCGCTCGACACATTCGGCGAGGATATGCTTGATCTCGTCGGCGCTATACGGGCAGGTCATGCCGACGCCGGCGCAGGAGCGCAGAAAGCGCGCCACGTGATCGTCGAGCCGGAAGAAGCGGCCGTTGCTCGTCGAGGTCACGTCGTAGACCACATCGCTCCTCGAAAAGCCGCTGTCGAACACGGAAATCTTGGCGTCCTCGATCGCCACGTATTCACCGTCAACAAACGCCATGCCGTCGCCCATAACCGATTCTCCTTCGAATTCACGTGAACCGTCGCTCAGTGTGCATGAAACCGGCGCCGTCGTCAATTCAACGGCTCGCGATTGGGCCGGCGCAGGCGTGGGTTGCTCAGCGTCGAGACGATATCGGCCACCAGAAACAAAGAAAT
>JAYZAP010000291.1:0-3312 GCA_036339655.1 Pseudomonadota bacterium
CGGGTCGAGCGGCTGGTCGAAGGTCGCGAATTTCGGCAGGTCGTTGGCGATAAAGTAGTAGTCGGCCTTATCGTTGACGTAGATGGGGCGGGCCAGGGTCAGGCCGGTGGGCGGGTCGGGCTGCCCATGGAGATGTCGACGTCATCGCCGCCGTCGTCCCACAACAGCGACGAGCCGCACTCGCCGCAGAACCCGCGCTCGGCGTAGTCCGATGACCGGTACCACTTGAGGCCACGGTCGGCGGTCAGGGAAAAACCCGTGCGCCTGGCATGGGTGCTGGCCGTGTGATGACCGCTTTGCCGGCGGCACTGGCCGGAATGGCATGCGTGAGGCGTCGCCAGGGGTCCACTGACCTCAAAGCGCACCGCGCCGCACAGGCATTGGCCGGACAAGGAGCTCATGCCGGCAAAAATTCCTCCGAGCCGTCTTCGTGGACAATGAATTTTTTGCCCAGGTCCGGGTAGCTGCCTTCTTCGCGCGGCGCGCGGGTGCCGACTTCGATGAGGGTGACCGGCTTGTCTGATTTGTTGATCAGGTGGTGGCCGTCGCGTTTGCCGGCGGTGAGGGTTTGCTCGCCGTCGTCGGTCACCAGCACCGCCTCGCCCTGGAGGATGTAGACGAACTCGTCCTCGTTAAGGTGCCAATGGCGCTGGGTCGACCAGGTGCCCGGCGGCAGGACGGTGAGGTTGACGCCGAACTGGCTGAGTCCGACGGCCTTGCCCATTTCGCGCCATTGGCGCTTGCTGCACGGCTCGTCGAGCGGCGGCGGGTAGAAGAAATCCAAGCCCGCGTGGGGCTCCAGGGTCGCGGGCCGGGCCGCGCAGCTTGGTCATACTGGTCTCACTCCGTGGTGCTGTGTTACGGCGGCGCCGGCCGCGGCCTTACAACCCGTAGATGCGCGCCGCGTTGCCGTGGACGATCTTGCGCTTGTCGGCGTCGGAAACGTCCTGGAAGGTACGGTCGATGACCGCCTGGCTGTGGGGGAAAGTTCCCTCGTCGTGGGGGTAGTCGCTGCCCCACAGCAGACCGTCGGCGCCGGTGAACTTGAGATTGTTCAGGGCGATGGGGTCGTCGCTGAAGGTCACCGCGCCCTGGCGCCGAAAGTACTCGCTGGGCTTGAGGTCGAGTTTGGGCTTGATCCACATGTGCTTCTTCTCGACCTGCTCGTCGAGCACGTAGAGCAGCCAGGCGAGCCAGCCGGCGCCGCATTCGACGACCACGAACTTCATGTTCGGGTAGCGCTCGAGGGCGCCGGAGGCGATCAGCAGAGATACCGGGCTCATGCCCTCGATCATGCTCATGGCCATATGGTTCAGCGCCCCGCCGATGCCGGTTTCCTCACCCCAGTCTTCCGGGTAGCTGTCCACAGCTTCGGTGAAGGCGTGGAGCGACAGCACCATGCCGGCATCGTTGACCGCCGACCACAGGCGGTCGTAGTCGGGCAGGTTGTAGGGCCTGTCGCGGACGCTGATGGGAACCTTGATGGAGCAGTAGCCGCGCTTGGCCAGGCGCTCGACTTCCTTGACCGCCAGGTCGATGTCGCGCACCGGGATGATGCCCACCGGGGTGAACAGGCTGCCGTGGGCGCCGAACAGGTCGATGCACCAGTCGTTGTAGGCCTGGGCCACGGCGATCTGGTAGCCGGCGTCGTCCGAGTTGAACAGCGCCAGGGATGAGTTAGGGTAGATGACCTCGCCTGTTACGCCGTCCCGCGCGAGGTCCTTGAGGCGACGCTCGATATTGCGGCCGCCCTCGTCGTCGCCGCGGAATTCGCGGTTCTGGTCGTCGTCGTTGGTGGCGGCGGCGGCGATATCGAGACGCCGGGGCCGCTTGCCGTCGACGATCATGTAGCGGCCGCCGTTGCGCTCCTCCACATGAGGCGCCTTGGCGCGGTACTTGGACGGAATCCACTTGGCGTAGAGCTCGGGCGGTTCCTGGACGTGAGAGTCGGCGGATATGACTTGTGGCGCGGTCATTGGTTTCATTCCCTTAAACAAGTGCGACCAGTCGAAGCTTAGCGCTCGACCAAGGCAACATTCAAGACGTCGCGGCTTGCGCCGCTGCCGCCGCCGCCCGGGCGCCCTCGTCGAGGTAGCCGATGTCGGCGCTGAAGGTGAAGAAGCGAAAGCCCAGGGCGTGCCAGCGGCTCATGTGCTCGGCGCTGGCGCAATCGATGGCCATGGCCATGCCCCGGGCGGTGCACGCCTCGGCGACCCGCTCGATGGCCGCCAGGGTATCCGGGTTGCCGGTGTTGGTGCCGTGGCCCAGGGAGGCGGTCAGGTCGGCCGGGCCGACGAAGATGGCGTCGACGCCCTCGACGGCGATGATGTCATCGATGGCGGCGACCGCATCCTTGTGCTCGATCTGGATGATCAGCGCCGTGACGTCATTGGCTCCGGCGACGTATTCGTCAGCTTCCTGGTAGTACTTCGAGGCTCGCCAGGGCGCCACACCACGGCCGCCGAGCAGCGGGTACTTGGCCGCGCTGACCGCCTTGCGGGCGTCGTCCGGGGTGCTGACCATGGGCACCAGCACGCCGTCGGCGCCGAGGTCTAGGGCCAGCTTGATGCGCGACTCCTCGTTGGCGCGTACCCGGATCACCGCCTCGGCCGGGGTGTTGTCGCAGGCGATCAGGGCGTCGCGCAGGCCGGTCTCGTTGAACGGCGAATGCTCGCCGTCGATCAGCAGAAAGTCGAAGCCGGTGCGGCCAATGATCTCGACGGCCACCGGATCGGACAGGCTAATCCACGGGCCGACGACGACCTCGCCGCGATTGAGTTTATCCTTGAACTGGGCCATGGCGGGTTTCCTCCGGTTAGATTTCTGGCGGTTTTAGCGCGGGCGTGCGGAACGATGTGCAGCGCATGTTAGCCGGAAATCAAGCGCTGGGAAGCCGTCGTTGAAGTCCGGCCGCCGCGAAGCCGCTATGCTGGGGTGCAGGCAGTTTGTCATAACCCGCGGAGGCAATTGATCAATGACCATGGGAAAGACGGTTTGGCGGCTATGGGGAGTGGTGCTCGCCGCCTATCTGATCGGCCCAGGCGGGGCCTATTCTACCGAGATTCCGGCGCCGCTTTACGACACCGATTACCGGGCCTGCCTGATGGAGGGCGCAGCGGGACAGGAAGACTCCCAAGCTGAGCGCTGCCAATGCGTGGTTGGAAAACGCACAGCGGCATGAACCTGGAGGAGTACATACGCTTTACTTCCGGGCTCAATACGGAGGACATGACGGACGAGGAATTGGTCCTGAAAGGCATGATCAACGATAGAGTGAACGCCTGGATTCAGGTGTGCGTCGTCTCGGCGTCG
>JAYZAP010000292.1:0-6529 GCA_036339655.1 Pseudomonadota bacterium
ATCGTTGGTGAGCCGCCTAATCTTGCCGGTGTCGCGGCTTGAAAACATACGAATCTTGTGACCGTCCCAATGGTACCAAAGTGGCATGGCATTGGGGGACCCATCTGGGTTCAAGGTGCTCAATGTGCCGATCCGGGTTTCTTCGAGGAACGCGTCGCGCTCCGCCGTACTCATTCCCACTTGGTTGTCTCCTCTAATAACTCGGTTCGCTTTACGGCTCTTCCCGCAAAACTTTGACCAGGTCCATCACATGCTGTTCGCCATAGCCGGCGTCGAGGAGATTATTCTCCGGGATGGGATTCCGCGTCGCTGTAGGGGAACCACCAGAAGTCCTGGGGCCCACAATTGGGGTCGATCATGACCATCTTGGTGTTGCGGAACTGGTCGAGCCCTTCCGAGCCGAGCTGACGCCCGGTGCCGGTCATCTTGACACCGCCGAACGGCCCGGCGTCGTTGTCGAGAAGCGGCGCGTTGACCCACACCATGCCGGCCTCGAGCTCGTTGACCGCGCGCATGGTCTCCTTGAGGTCGGTGGTGTAGATGTTGGCGCTAAGCCCCATGATCGAGTCGTTGGCCAGGGTGATGGCCTCGTCCAGGTCCGAGACCCGGCACATGGGCGCCACCGGCCCGAATGGCTCGGTGTGCATGATATCCATGTCGTGGGTCACGCCGCTCAACACCGTGGCGTCGACGAACCAACCCTTGTTGAACCCCGGCGGCCTGCCGCCGCCGATAACAGGCTTGGCGCCCTGCTCCACGGCGCGGGCGAGAATTTGTTCGTAGCGGTCGCGCTGGCGCTGGCTGACCAAGGGTCCCATGTCGACCTTGTCGAGGCCGTTGCCGATACGGATTTTCGCCACCTCCTCGACGACCTTCTCGACGAACTCGTCATAGATGTCGTCGTGGACGTAAAACCGCTCGGCCGACACGCAGACCTGGCCGCAGTTCAAATTGGCCGAGAAGGCGGCGCCCCGGGCGGCGATGTCGAGCGGCGCCGACGGCATAACCAGGAACGGGTCGTTGCCCGACGCTTCGATCAAAACCCGCTTGAAGGATTTGGAACAGGATTCGGCGACCGCCAGGCCGGCTGGAATACTGCCGGTGAAGGCGACCACATGGGTATCGGGGCTTTGCACCAGTTGCTGGCCGACGCGGACACCGCCGGTGACGCACTGGATAATGCCTTGCGGCAGGTGTTTGAACGCCTCCATGAACTTGATGGTGGTCATGGAGGTGTTTTCCGACGGCTTGACAATCACCGCGTTGCCGGCGGCAAGTGCCGCCGCGGCTTCCCAGCACGCCAGCACGATGGGGAAGTTGAACGGCAGAATGATGACCGCCGTGCCCATGGCGGTCTTCTGGGTGAAATTAAAATGGCCGTCGACCACCGGACCGAGCACCTTGCCGGCTTCGTGGCGGGCGATTTCGGCGTAGTAGTCGACCGCGGTAATGCCCCATTTGAGCTCGTCGGCGGCTTCCTTATAGGGCTTGCCCATTTCGCGGGTCATCATCTCCGACACCAGCGGTGCCATTTCGGCGATGTCGCGCGCCACCTCGTGCATCATCTCGGCGCGTTGCAACGGATTGATGGCATTCCAGACCTTCTGGGCCTTGTTGGCGACGGCAATGGCCTCGTCGACCTCGGTCTCCGTGCAATCGGGCATTTCGGCGATACGGTCTTCGGTCGCCGGGTCGATAATATCGAGGTGCTCGGTGGTGGTGCTGCTGCGTGCCGCGCCGTCGACGAAAATCGAACCGCTCAGCCGGGAAAACTCGGTTAAGGCGTTCATTTTTTGTCGCTCCCTGAAGTCTCTTTGATTAATTGCACTTTTGTGTTGTACCAGCCGGGTTTGGCTAGTTCAAGTTGGCTGAGATTCCGTTGGACGAAGACGCCCGCGAAACAATGGTTTCCGGTGTTGAATATCTTGCCTGGATGGTCAGTCGATAATCTCGAAATGGACCTCGGTGGGAATGCCGGCCTTGCCGTTGATTGGTAGGATATCCTGGGGGCAGGTCGAGAAGGCGACGATGCAGTCGAGATCGGCCCGCAGGCAGACGTAGTCGCCGGGCTTGTTGTCCGGCTCGCCGAACGTCAACTCGCGGCCGTTGGTCACCGGGATATTCATGAACAGGTTCAGCGGGCTCGGCGTCTCCGGCGCGGTCAGGCCGAGCTGGCGCATGGCGGCATGGAGGTTGTCGGTGCAGTTGTCGTGATACTCGGTGCAGCCGAGCAGGCCGTAGCGATAGGAATCACAGGCCGCCATCAGAGTGTCGTGGATGCACGACGAGGTGTCCTCGGTGAGGGTCAGGATGGGCCGGCGCTTGTTGGTCACCATGGCGTCACCGACCTCGGGGATGATGTGCTGGACGGTCGGCCGCCAGTGCTCCATGGACATGTGCTCGGCCAGGTCGTCGGCGTTGAACGCCCAGGTGTCGACCACCTGCTGGCCGTGGGTATTGATGACCTTGACGGTTTGTCCCTTGTTGAGTCGCACTGCCTTGCCGCGCCGCGCCGGAACCGTAATGAGCTCAGCCATTGTGCCGTCCCTCCCTGATACGATTGCAAAGTGGGTAGCGATTATGCACCGGCTCTGGAGCGTGGGCCAGGGGCCGTTACAACAATGCGGCGCAGTCCAGGTCCTCGAACGACAGGAACAGCCGCTCCACATGGGCCCACCAGCCCTCGCCAGACTCGCCCATATTGAGCTGAAACAGTGGCACGATGAAATTATGGAGATGGCCAAGGCGGTAGTCGGCCATGAGGTCTTCCCAATTGTAGCCACTCGATATCTCGCCAAGCAGAGCGTTGTGATAGGTCCTCAGCAGGTGCTCTTCATGTCGCGCCCGGCGATCCGGGTACCAATGCAGCGCGATCATGTAGGAGAGATCGAAGGCGGGGGGATTGTATTGCCAGTCCTCCCAGTCGATGAAGGCGCAGCCGTGACGGGATGGGTCCTTGGGGAACATGATGTTCCAGAAGTGCGGGTCGCCATGGTTGCGGGTAATAGGCTTACCGCCGAACAGCCGCCGGTCCAGCAGTTCGGGAAGCCGGCCGCAGACCGCCCGCATAATCTCCTGGCGGTCCGCCGGCACGGCCTCGCCGATAAAGTCGAGGAATTCGGCTAACAGATTTGGAACGTGGCCGGCGAACCGCTCACGCTTGAGACGCAACTCCATGCCGAAGTCATCGGTCTCCGACACATTGTCTTTCCACCAATGGCCATGGATGCGCGCCAGGGCGGTGACCGCGGCTTCGCACCTGGCCAGGGACGGCGGCAACGGCCATCGGCTGAGTAGGTGTGTATCGCCGAGGTCTTCGAGCAGCACATGGGTGACACCGGTCTCCGGGTCGCGGCACGCGCCGTAACATGTGGCCAGGGGCAACCGGGCGGGCAATGGCTCGCTATAGAACGCAATCTCCCCGGCGATGAAATCCGCGTAGGGGTCTTCGTCCTCCATAATCTTGACGAACAGGCTGCGTGGCGCTTGCCGGTTGGCTTCGCCGTCGTACGCGATGGCGATGCGCGCCGAGCGGGCCATATTCCAGTCATTGGATTTGGCGACAGTGACGGCGGTGACCGCGCCGGTCGATAGCACGCCGTTGGCCCGCAGACGCGCGGTCAGCCATTCGGGGGAAACGTCGTTGGGGTAGCGGGGAACGCCGCCGCGGGTTGGGGCAGACATGATGAACCTCGAATCATGAATTTATCGGAGCTTGAATTTGCCGGGCGATAAATCAGGCGAGGTGCATTGAGTCTACTCTCAAGTAATTTGTCGGCGGGCAGTATGGCCACGCCGAGACGGAAAATACCACTCGGCGGAACGCAATTCAACCTTGCGCTCCGCGCCGCTGTTGCTAGGTTATCCGCCGCGCGGGCAGATGTTCGCGATGTCGAATGGGGGAATAATCATGGCGTCAAGCGTGCGTCCACGGCGCAGTGTGCTGTATATGCCGGGGTCCAACACCCGGGCCCTGGAAAAGGGCCGGAGCCTCGGCGCCGACGCCATCATCATGGACCTGGAGGATGCTGTCAGCCCCGACGCCAAGGACCAGGCCCGCGACCAGGTGGTGGCGGCCCTGACCGAGGGCGGCTACGGCAGCCGCGAGCTGGTCATCCGGGTCAACGGCCTGTCCTCACCGTGGGGCAGCGATGATCTGGCGGCGGCGGCGACCAGCGGGGCGCACGCGGTGCTGCTGCCCAAGGTCGGCGATGCCGACATGGTCGAACAGGCGGTGGCCCTGCTGGACGCAAATGGGGCGCCTGACGACCTCGCCATATGGTGCATGATGGAGACCCCACTCGGCATGCTCCACGCCGAGGAGGTGGCCGGCGCCCACGGCCGGGTTGCCTGCCTCGTCATGGGCACCTCGGACCTGGCCAAGGACCTCCACGCCGCCCACACCCGCGACCGCCTGCCCCTGCTGACCAGCCTGTCGCTGTGCCTGCTGGCGGCCCGGGCCCACGACATCGCCATTGTCGACGGCGTCCATCTCGATCTGGCCGACGACGAGGGCTTCGCATACGCCTGCCGCCAAGGCCACGAGATGGGCTTTGACGGCAAGACCCTGATTCACCCAAAGACCATCGACGTGGCCAACCAGGTGTTCGCGCCGTCGGACGACGACGTGGCCTGGGCCAAGCGCATTATCGAGGCTCACGGCGAGGCCAGCGCCGAAGGTAAGGGCGTGGTGCTGGTCGACGGCCAGCTTGTCGAAAACCTTCATGTGGAGGCCGCTCACCGGCTGGTAAGTTTGTCCGATGCCATCGCCGCGGCGACCGCCTAGGGAGCCGCAGCGCTATGTCGGATCCAGGCCCAATGTCGGACAAAGCCCAGCGCGGAAATTTCTTCGAGGACTTCCACTTCGGCGACGACATCCTCCACGCCACGCCACGCACCGTGACTAGCGGCGACGTGGCGCTCTATCAGGCGCTCTACGGCGGCCGCTTCGCGTTTCCCTCGTCCGACGAGTTTTCCCGCGCCGCCGGCCTCGAGCGCGCGCCCATCGACGGCCTGCTAACCTTTCACGTGGTGTTTGGCAAGACCGTACCGGACATCTCGCTCAACGCCCTGGCCAACCTGGGCTACGCCGACTGCCTGTTCAAGGCGCCGGTGTTTCCCGGCGACACCCTGGCCGCCACCAGCCGGGTCATTGGCGTCAAGGCCAACTCCAACGGCAAGACCGGCACGGTCTATGTGCGCTCCACCGGGCGCAACCAGCGCAGCGAGGAGGTGCTCGACTACGTGCGCTGGGTCATGGTGCCCAAGCGCGACCCGGCGTCGCCGGCGCCCGAACCGGTGGTGCCCGAGCTGCCCGAGTCAGTGCCCCTGGACCGCATCCAACTGCCCGGCGAACTCGACCTGGGCGCCTATGATAAGGCCCTGGCCGGCGCGCCCCACCTGTGGGACCACTACGAAGTCGGCGAGCGCATCGACCACATGGACGGCACCACCATCGAAGAGGCCGAGCACATGATGGCGGCGCGGCTCTACCAGAACACCGCCAAGGTCCATTTCAACAACCACGCCGCTCACGACACCCCGTTCGGCCGTCGGATTGTCTACGGGGGTCACGTCATCAGCATTGCCCGCGCCCTCAGCTTCAACGGCCTGGCCAACGCAATTCGCATCATCGCCATAAACGGCGGCCGTCACGTGGCCCCGACCTTCGCCGGCGACACGGTCTACGCCTGGACCGAGGTCATGGAGAAATCCGCCCTGCCGGGCCGCGACGACATCGGCGCCCTGCGTCTGCGCACGGTGGCGGCCAAGGACCAGCCTTGCGCCGACTTCCCGTACAAGGACGGCGACAGCGCCTATCACCCGGCGGTGGTGCTCGACCTGGACTACACCGTGCTGATGCCTCGGCGATCCGAGTGAAGAACATAAACCGGACACCTCCGGCCCACGATTGACGCGCCACCACAAGGGGTTACACTCCCTTGTGCCGCTGCATTCCGGGGCGCGTATCGATCGGTCGGGAACGTGGAATCATGGCCCAGTCCCAGCGGCCCCTATCGCCTCATATGTTCATCTACAAGCCGCAGTTGACAGCGAATCTGTCGATTATTCATCGCGGCACCGGTGTCGGCCTGTCGCTTGGCACGGCTTTCCTCACAGTGTGGCTGCTGTCGGCGGCGTGGAGCCCGGACGCGTTCGACTGGGTCCAAGGTTTCTACGGCTCGATCCTGGGCAATCTGGTGTTGTTCGGATTCTCGGTGTGTCTGTTTTATCACCTGTGCAACGGCATCCGGCACCTGCTGTGGGACATGGGTTATTGCCTGGAGATCCAGGGGGTCTACCGCTCCGGCTGGATCATGCTGTTCGCCGCCGCGGTGCTGACTATCTTCGCCTGGTCGATCGCCCTGGACTTCGCCGGCGCCGTGGGCTTGGCGGGAAGTGGCTCATGAGCCTGCGTTCGTCGCTCGGCTGGGTGCGCGGCCTGGGTTCGGCCAAGGAGGGCACCAGCCACTTCTGGGCCCAGCGGGTCACCGCCGTCGCCCTCATACCCCTGACTTTCCTGTTCGTG
>JAYZAP010000293.1:0-3656 GCA_036339655.1 Pseudomonadota bacterium
TTTACGCCGCCACGGTATTGATCTGGGGCGCCAGTTGGTACGGCATCAAACTCCAGCTCGGCGTGGTCGAGCCGGCGGTGTCAGTGATGTACCGATTTGCCGCAGCGTCGTTGATCTTCATGGCCTGGTGCCTGTTGCGCGGCGTACGCTTGCGCTTCAGCGCGCGCCAGCACGGCTTCGCCGCGCTCATGGGGCTGCTCATGTTTTGCCTCAACTACGTGGTGTTCTACGTGGCAAGCGCCGAGGTAACGACGGCCTTCGTGGCGCTGTCCATTTCCCTCACGGTGATCTTGAACTCGCTGTTCGGGTCGTGGTTCCTGGGCCGCCCCATGCGACCCGTGGTGGTGGTCGGCGGCCTGGCCGGAGTCGCCGGCATCGCCTTGGTTTTCTAGCCTGAGCTCGCCGGGCTGGGTGGCGGCCAGGCGACCGCGCGCGGTATCGTCCTGTGCCTGATCGGCACGGTTTCGGTGTCTCTCGGCAACACGGTGTCGGCGCGCAATCAGCAGGCCGGCATGGCAGTATTGCCGACCAACGCTGTCGCCATGGCCTATTCCGCCCTGTTCGTCGCCCTCTACATAGCCGCCACCGGCAAACCGGTGATATTCGACGTCTCCCCCGTCTATATGGGCGCCCTGGCCTATCTGGTGGTGTTCGCCACGGTCATTGCGTTCGGCTCTTTTCTCACCCTGCTCGGCCGCATTGAGGGCGACCGCGCGGCCTACGCCATGGTACTCCAGCCGGTGGTTGCCCTGGTCATCTCGACCGCCGTCGAAGGCTTCCGATGGAGCTGGCCAGCGGCGCTCGGCGTCGCCCTGGTGCTGGCCGGCAACGCCATCGTGCTTTGCGGCGCGCAAACTACAGCGACCGCGCGCCAAGCCCTCTAACTGTGTATCGTGCCGGCAACGAGATTACAGCGGAGACGTGACAATGCTGTCTGTCGACAACCCCCTCGACCTCAAGGCCCATGTGGGCCAGGAACTCGAGCCCAGCGACTGGGTCATTATCGACCAGGCGACCATCGACAAGTTCGCCGACGCCACCGGCGACCACCAGTGGATCCACGTGGACGTGGCGCGCGCGGCGCGGGACATGCCCGGCGGCAAGACCATCGCCCACGGCTATCTCACGTTGTCGCTGCTGCCGCAAATGCTCTACCAGAGCTACCAGGTCAGGAACCGCACCCACAGCCTCAACTACGGCTCCAACAAGGTCCGCTTCACGTCGCCGGTGGCGGTCGGTTCACGAGTCCGCATTCGCATGACCTTCAGCGCTGTCGAACAAGTCGCCGGCGGAGGCGTTCGGCTCACCAGCAACTGCATCATGGAAATCGAAGGCAGCGACCGCCCGGCCCTGGTCGCCGAGGTCATCAGCCAGATTTACGGGTGAGGGAGCGGAGGCTTCAGCCTCCGGTCACGCTCATGTGTCTCGCGACGCCGGGGGTTTTGTGGCGGCGGTCGATAACGAAATCGTGGCCCTTGGGCTTGCGGCCCATGGCCTCGAGGATGGACTCCGTAAGCAGGCTATCGGATTCGCTGGCCCGCAGCGGCGCCCGCAGGTCGGCGGAATCGTCCTGGCCGAGGCACATGTAGAGCATGCCGGTGCAGGTCAGGCGCACCCGGTTGCAGGATTCGCAGAAATTATGGGTCAGCGGCGTGATAAAGCCGAGCCGGCCGCCGGTCTCGGCCACTTCCACATATCGCGCCGGACCGCCGGTCTTGTAGTCGATGTCGGTCAGGGTCCAGTTTTCCATGAGCCGGGCGCGGACCACCGACAGCGGCAGATACTGGTCGGTACGGTCGCCGTCGATCTCGCCCATGGGCATGGTCTCGATGAGGGTCAGGTCGTAGCCCTGGTCGCCGCACCAGCGGACCATGTCATCGATTTCGTGTTCGTTGATGCCCTTGAGCGCCACTGCATTGATCTTTATGCCGAGGCCGGCGCGCTTGGCCGCCTCGACGCCTGCGATCACCTTGTCGAACTTGCCCCAACGGGTGATGGCGTAGAACTTGTCTGGATCCAGGGTGTCGATGGAGACGTTGACCCGGCGTACGCCGCAGTCATAGAGCTCGTCGGCGAAGCGTGAGAGCTGGCTGCCGTTGGTGGTCAAGGTCAACTCGTCAAGGGCACCTGACTCAAGGTGCCGACCAATGGCGCGGATCAGCCACATGACGTTACGCCGCACCAGGGGCTCGCCGCCGGTCAGCCTGATCTTGCGCACACCCAGGCCGATGAAGGCGCCGCACATGCGGTCGAGTTCCTCCAGGGTCAGGAGGTCGGCCTTGGGCAGGAACGTCATGTCCTCGGCCATGCAATAGACGCAACGGAAATCGCAGCGGTCCGTCACGGACACTCGCAAGTAGGAAATTTCCCGGCCGAATGGATCGATCATGAACACTTCCTCTAACAACACCAAAAACAGCGCCCTGGAATGGCGAACGGCTACGCTAGCGATATTCGCCCCGGTGTCAAACGGCACATCGAACGATAACAAATGACAATGCGAATATCGGGCGGGCAAGGCCGGCTGGCAAGTGCCCGCTCGACGTGCCGCCGAGGAACCGCTAAAAAAAGGCGCGCGCCGCGCGGTGGGTTATAGGGACAAGGATCCGATCCGTTCGATGAAACGTTGGTTGTTCGCAGTGCTGTTTATGGTCGTCGCGCCGCTGCCCGTCTGGGCCGACGCCTTGGACGACGCACGCGCCGCCCTCGAGGCGCAAAGCCAGGGCAATCTCGACGAGGCGATCCGGCTCTACACCCTGGCCATCGACAGCGGCGGCCTAACCAACGACAACATAGTGTTCGCCTACAACAACCGCGGCCTGGCGTTCGACGACAAAGGCCTGCACGACCGCGCCATCGTCGATTTCGAGGCTGCCATCCGGCACAATCCGGACTATTTCCGAGCCTATTACAATCGCGGCATCGCCTATGCTCGCAAGGGATTTTTCGACCGCGCCATACGAGACTACGACACCGCGCTCAGCCTCAACCCGGAAGACTACGAGGTGTTGAATCAGCGCGGTCTGGCCTATGGCAGCCTTAACTTCTTTGACCGGGCAATCGCTGACTTCAGCGCCGCCATCAAGATCAAGGCCGACCACTACCGGGCCTTTGCCAACCGCGGCAATGCCTATTCGGCCCGGGGCTTAACCGAACTCGCCATCGCCGACTACGAGGCCGCCCAGGCGATCCAGCCGGACGACCCGGAAACCGCCCACAATCTGGACATCGCCCGCCAGGCCCTGGCCCGCGATGGCGACGGCATCAGCGGCGAAGGCGACGCCGTGACCGCCATCGCCCCGGAACTAATCCCCGAGGAAGCGCCGTTCGTAACGCCCGAGCCCGTGGCGACGCCGGAGGCCGAGCCGGCGGTGCTGCCGGAGCCGGAGCCCGTGCCGGAACCGGTGGCGACACCCGACGCCGAACCCATCGAAGAGGTGGCGGCCTTGCCCAAGGTGCCCGACTATCAGGCCGAAGAGGAAGTCACGGGCGAGGTCGCCGACTTCGCTGACTACATGGATCGCGGCGATGCCCATTCGGCGAAAGGCCTCTACGACTTGGCGATCTCCGCCTATACCATCGCCATGCGCCTCGACCCGATGAATTCCGACGTCATGCGGCGGCGCGGCAACGCCTATATGTCGAGCGGCCAGTAC
>JAYZAP010000294.1:0-3837 GCA_036339655.1 Pseudomonadota bacterium
GGAAAGCAGACGAGTATCGACGGGTCGAGCCGCGAGGACAGGAATCCCTTGGTCTCGCGGTCCATGACGGCAGCCAACTGCTGCTGCCGAAGGACGACTACAAGGGCTTCCCGGCGATGGCACAGATCGACGCCGACAAGAAGCGGGGAACCTTCTTCTCGACGTTGCGCCCCGGGTTCATGATGACCATGGGGAACGACGGCGCCCTGGTCTTCCAGAGCGAGCCTATTTCGGCGACCAAATCGCGTCTCACCGTGAGTTCGCTGTTTCCCAAGTCGTACTTCGAGCGCGACGACTTCGAGCAGCTTGCCGAGAACTATTATCGTCGCAACAGTATTGTCGTGGGTGAGGACAAGGCGATCGCGGAGCGCCAGTTCGCCGGCATTCAGTCACCGTTCGCCAGAATCGCACGACTCTGTACGAACGAAAACTCTCTGAACGTCTTTGCCAATTGGATCGTTGACAAGGTCGTCGGCCCGGATAATCAGGAGGCGATCGCCGCCGAGTAAAGCTTTATCGGCACGACCGACCACGATGCCCTAATCGAGCAGCGACGTGCTCTCGATATCGGCGACGAACATGTGGCCCGGCGCGTGGGAGATGGCGAGTTCCGGTCTGGCGTTGAGCACCACGGTTTGCGGCGTCACGCCGCAGGCCCAGAACACCGGCACCTCGCCTGGCTTGATGGTGACCGGGTCGCCGTAGTCGGGGCTTTCGATGTCGTTGATGCCGAGAGCCGCCGGGTCGCCGACATGGACCGGGGCGCCGTGGGCCCGCACGTAGGGTCGCGTGACCTCGACCGCCGTCGCTGCTTGTTCAGGGGTCATGGGGCGCATGGAGACCACCATGGGGCCTTGGAACCCGCCCGAGGCGGCGCAGTCCCGGTTGGTGCGGTACATGGCCGTGTTGACCCCCTCTTCCACATGGCGGATCGGCAGGCCGGCGGCGAGCAGGGCGTCCTCGAAGGTGTAGGAACAGCCGATCAGAAAACCCACCAGGTCGTCGCGCCACAAGTCGGCGACATCGGTGGGTTCGTCGACCAGTTCGCCGTGGCGGAACACCCGGTAGCGCGGCAGGTCGCTGCGAATATCGGCGCCGGGCGCGATGGCCTTGGGTTCCGGGTCGCCGGGATCAGTGATTTCGAGCACCGGGCAGGGCTTGGGGTTGCGCTGGCAGAACACGGCAAATTCATAGGCCTGGGCCTTGGGCACGATCATCAGGTTGGCCTGGACCCGGCCCGGCGCCTGGCCGGCGGTATAACCGGCGAAACTGCCGGCGCGGCATCGGCGCCTGATCTCGCTGGGATCGAGGATGACGTCACTTGCCATTGGTGTCGTACCAAATGGTCACCGGGCCGTCGTTGACCAGGCGCACCGCCATATGGGCCTGGAATTGGCCGGTCTGAACCGGTACGCCGTGGCCGGACAGGGTTTCGCAGAACTGGGCGACGATGGGCTCGGCCTCATGGGGCGGGGCAGCTTAGGAGAAGCCTGGCCGGTTACCCCGCGAGACATCGGCGCACAGGGTGAACTGGCTGACCGCCAGGACGCCGCCGCCCGCGTCCAGGACCGACAGGTTCATCTTGCCGTCATCGTCCTCGAAGACCCGCAGATTGGCGATCTTGCGGGCGAGAAATTCCACCTGATCATCGCCGTCTCCCTGCTCGACGCCGACCAGCACCAACAGCCCGCCTTCAATAGCGGCGATCTCCTCGCCGCCGACCGAAACTCCGGCCTCGCTGACCCGCTGCACCAATGCTCTCATTCTAGATCCTCCTTGCGGCGAGGGCGCCCTCGGCCACGGCCACGTCGGCGAGGCGCGGGGCCAGGCTGTCGCCGACCACGTGAAGTTCCAGGCCGGCGCCCTCGATGGCCTGGCGCAGGCCGTCGACCGCCCGGTTGCCGCACCAGGCGATGAGCAGGTCGACCTCGCCGATGGCGGTCTCCTCGCCGCTGTAGACATTGCGCAGGACCACGTCGCGGCCCTCGAGCCCGATGACCTCAACATTGGGCAGGAAGACGGTGCCGGCCTCGATCAGCCGATGATAGAGCGGCACCCGCTGGACCAGGTCGATATCTTCGGCCACAGCAAAAGCAGGAGTCACCACATGGACCCGGCAGCCGGCCCCGATCAGCGCCTCGGCGGCGCCGAGGCCAATGACCCCGCCGGCATGGTCCCAGACCACGGCGACCCGTGCCTCGGGCCGGCCGTCGCGCACCACCTCGTGGGGGCTTAGCACTTCGATGGGCGAGGCGTCGGCGCCCGGCACGTCGGCCGTCAAGGGTTCGGCGCCGGTGGCCAGCACCACGCTGTCGGCCTCGAGCCCGGCGATGTCGTCGTCACCGATGGTACGGCCCAGTTCGACCTGCACCTGGAGTTTTTCAAGCTGGTCGCGGCGCCAGTCGATGACTCCCTGGAACTCACCCCAGGTTCGGATCGAGGCGCGCAGCAGGAACTGGCCACCGAGCACCGTGTCGCGCTCGTAGAGGGTCACCCGGTGGCCCCGCTCGGCCGCCACCCGCGCCGCCTCGAGGCCGGCTGGGCCGCCGCCGATGACCGCCACCCGCTTGGCCGTTGCCGCCGGCTCGGCCTTGCCCCACTCGTGTTCCCGCGCCGCTTCCGGGTTGTGGATGCAGCGTATGGGCCCACCGGCCAGGGCCCGGGCAATGCAGACGTTGGCGCCGACGCAAGGCCGGATGTCATGGACCCGGCCGCTGGTGATCTTGGCGACGATGTCGGGATCGGCGATATGGGCGCGGGTCATGCCGACCATGTCGGCGTGGCCGTCGGCGACGATGCGCTCGGCGTGGTGGGGGTCGACGATGCGCCCGACCGTGAACACCGGCAGGCTCACCGCCTGTTTGATGGCCGCCGCCAGGGGCACGAACAAGCCGTGGGGCGCCGGTGTCGGCGGCCAGTGGGTGGCGCGGTGGACCCGGTCGAGATTGGTGCCGGCGATGACGTTAAGGTAGTCGAGCTGACCGCTGGCCTCGAGCGCCTGGGCGACCTCGCCCATGGCGCCCTGGTCGAGACCGTCGTCGACGAACTCGTCGCCGGGAATGCGCATGCCGACGATGAGGTCGGGCCCGGCGGCGTCACGCACCGCCGCCACGACCTCGAGGGGAAAGCGCAAGCGGTTCTCCAGGGAGCCGCCGTAGCGGTCGCTGCGCTTGTTGCCATGAGGCGACAGGAAGTTGGCGATCAACAGGCCGAAGGCGCCGAGGATCTCGATGCCGTCGAGGCCGCCCTGGCGGACCCGTCCGGCGGCGGCGCCGAAGGCCCGCACCATCTCGTCAATTTCGGCGGTGGTCATGGCGTGGGGCGTCTCGCGGACCAGCTCCGACGGCACCGCCGACGCCGCCCACAGGGGCTGGCCCGGTTCGCCGCTGTGAATTCCGGCGCTGTAGTGGGCCAACTGGGCGAGCATGCAGCCGCCTTCCGCATGGACCGCGTTGGCGAGCATCCGGTAGCCGGGAATAATGCTGTTGTCGATGTTGGCGAGGGCGTCGGGCGAGCCCAGATCGCTACTTCGGTGCACCGGCGTCGCGCCGGTGATCTGCAGGGCGACCCCGCCCCGCGCTTTGGCCCGGTGATAGGCGACATAACGGTCGCCGGGGACGCCGTTGTCGGCGATGCGTGGCACATGGGCGGTGACCAGCACCCGGTTGCGCAGCGTCCTGGAACCGACCTTGAGGGGCGACAGCAGATGGGGGAATTCGGACACGCTCATAATCGCGGCAGCTTGCGTGATTGTCCCGCCGCTGGCAACGTGCTCGACCATTATTTGGGCTCATGACAGACGTGGCGGCAGTTGGAATGAGAGCGTTGCTGCGCCTA
>JAYZAP010000295.1:0-5417 GCA_036339655.1 Pseudomonadota bacterium
ACCGCAAGAAAGCCCATGGCGCTGCCGCCCAGGGCCTCGGGAAAGGCGGCGCCGAACAGGCCGGCGTTACCCAGACTCTCGATCAGCGGACGGGGAAACTGCGCGCGGTCCTCGTAGCCGTCCATGACCGGCAGCACCTCGCGCTCGAACAGGCGGGTGACGGTCGCCTTGAGCGCGACAATTTCCTCGGGCAGTGATAAATCCATGGCTGGCCTCGTGAAATTTCTCAAGTCAGTCTATTGATGACACCCCATGGAACACAATAACCGCTGGCTGTCCTTGACCCGGACTCAAATCGAGGCCTGTCATAACGGGCCGCCGCCGGCCGAGGGCAACCCGCTGCCGCGGCTTAACGCGGACGCCATTGACGCCTCCCTCGACCAGGCATTGGCCGACATCGGTACGGACGACTTCTGGCTGTTTGCCTACGGCTCACTGATGTGGCGACATGAATTTCCCGTCGCCGAGCAACGCCTGGTGATGGTTCACGGCTATCACCGGCGGTTTTGCTTGTGGCAGTGGCGTCACCGGGGTTCGGACACCGCGCCAAATCTGATGATGGCCCTGGATAAAGGGGGGTCCTGCCACGGTGTCGCCTATCGCATCGCCGGGCCGAATCTACGGTCCAAGCTGCGCGACGTATGGCACCGGGAACTGGGCGGCGACGGCTATCGCGCGCGTTGGATGACCGCCAGTACCGGTGACGGTCCGCGTCGTCTGGCCGGATTCACGGTCAACCGACTTGGCGGGCGCTATGCCGGCCGCCTGCCGGACCGCCGGGTCGCCGACACCATCGCCCAGGCCCGGGGTCACAGCGGCACCGGCGCCGAGTACCTGCTCAACGCCGCCGTGTCATTGAACGAACTGGGGCTGCGCGACGCCATGATATGGCGCCTGCAGCGAATGGTGTCCGAGCGCCTGTCGGCCAGTTATGGTTAACAGGATTGAAGCGCCGCGTTTCGCGAAAACCCGTGGCCCACCGCTGATTTTGGGCGTAATGATTGATATGCTATCGGGACAAATTCGAAGAATTCAGGTTTCCGACTTGGAGGAATTAATATAATGACGCATAGCGAACGACGCAGCGGTTGTGAGAGACGGGGCATTTCGCAACGCTGGGGAAGGAATGACCGGCGTGGCTCCGACCACAACCACCGCCTGCCCCGTCGGGTTCGTGGCGAGCGCCGCGAATGGTCGACGGTTTCGGACCGACACGCCAGCAAATAGATTTTGCCCGGTGGGATAAACAAAATACGGCGCCTTGCGGCGCCGTTTTTTGATGCCGTCGCCGACTGTTCTTACGCCGCCTGCTCCGCCTGATTTCCCGGCCGCACGCTGCGACGGTCGCGCCGTTCCTCGCGGACATAGGCGCGGTCGCAGTGCTCGGGACAATAAGGCCGCCCGGTCAGGGACGGCGCGCCGCAGAAATGAAAGTCCTCTTCGCCAGGGTCGCCGAACGGCCACTGGCACGGCGGGGCGTGCAAGTCGACCACCGCCTGCGCCCGGCACTCGGCCTCGGTTGCCGCTCTGGGAACAGACTCCCCTTGGGCCATGATTGGACTGGCCTCGAATTCGCCCGGAATTTGTGGCCGGGATCGAGGCCGGGATTCGGCCACGCCGGGCCGAGCAACCGTGCGGGCCTCGCGCCTGATTGGTGAGGGCCGTCCCGGCAAACCCAGACGATGGACCTTGCCCACCACTGCGTTTTTCGAGACATCGAGCTGTCGGCCAATCTCGGCGGTGCTCGCGCCGGTTGCCCACAACCGCTTCAATTCAGTGATTCGTTCGGGGGTCCAGGTCATCATCATGTTCCTAATATACGCAATATGTGGTGGATGACACCTGAAAAATGTCCAAATACGGTAAATTTTCACCAAATATTAATTTTCTTCCACTACCCCTGGTACAGCTCCCATCCCAATCCAGGGAATATGACCATGAGAACCGACAACAGGCCGCTGCCCCGCCTGCCACAGCCGGCGCCGTCACGCCAGAGCTATCCGTCGATCATCGCACCGACGATTGTGAATTGTCTGATCAAGTCACTTGGCGCCGATGAGGCGTTACGCTGCGCCCGACGTCACCACTGGGACGGCGTGTTGACCGTGGTCCTGGCAGAATCCGGTCACGCCGGCGTCTGTCGCTAAGGCTCGCTACTCGGCGGGGACGGCGCGCCGGCGGAGCGGACCGAAGACCACTTCGTTGCCCGGCTCTGGGCGGTGCGGCACGTTGAGCGACAACATCAGGGTCACCGCGGCCATGGCCGCGCCGGCGAGGAACACCATGGCCGGCGATATCAGCCACAGGAAGCCGAACGCCGCGGGGATGACCACCGCCGCCGTGTGGTCGATGGAGAAGCTGACCCCGGCGGTTGCCGCGATGTCGCCTGGATCGGCGATCTTCTGGAAATAGGTGGTCTGGGCGATGGCCAGGGAAAAGAACAGGTGGTCGATGATATAGAGCCCGGCCGCCGTCAGGCTGTTGTCGACGAAGGCGTAACAGGTGAACACGCCGATCAGGCCGCTGTATTCGAAAATCAGCGCCCGGCGCTCGCCCCAACGGCCGATCAGGCGGCCGATCTTGGGCGCCAGCCAGACGTTTATGGCGGCGTTGATAAGCAGCAGCAGGGAAATCTCGCCGACGTCGTATGCGAATTTCTCGACCATGAGAAAGCCGGCGAAGACCACGAAGATCTGGCGCCGCGCGCCGGACATGAAGGCCAGGGAATAGAACAGCCAGTAGCGTGAGCGCAGCACCAGGCGGTGACGCTGCTCGGCGGCCTGCTTGAACCGCGGGAAGATGAACCAGGCGACAACCGCCGCCAAGGCTGTAAAGCCGCCGCCGATCATGTAGACCCAATGAAAATCGAGGGCGGCGAAGTCGAAGGCCAGCCAGACCACGCCGAAGGTGATAATCGAGGTGAACGAGCCCACGGCGATCATTCGCCCCATGGTCTCGGGCAGGCGCTTCTGCTCGATCCATTGGAGCGCCAGGGAAGTCTCCATGGTGTAGTAGTAGTGATAGCCCAGGGACATCAGCACCGTGGTGAACCACAAGCCGACCACGGTGGGGAAAAAGCCGGTCATGGCGGTGCCGATGCCAAGCAGCAACAAGGCGACCAGGGCGAGGGTCTGCTCGCGCATGATAATCAGCACGAACACCACGGCGAAGGCGAGGAAACCGGGTACCTCGCGCAGGCTTTGCAGAATGCCCATGTCGGCGCCGTCGAAGGCGGCCCGCTCGATGGCGAAGTTGTTGAGCAGGGCGCTCCAGGTGGCGAAGCTGAGTGGCACCGCGCCAGCCATGAGAAATAGCAAAATCTCGGGCCGCCGCCAGCCGCCGGCCAGAATGTCTCGGATTGTTGCCATGGCGCCTATGTAGTGGGCCGAGACGCCAATGTCTCGGAAAAACTACCGCCTTCGACAATTCACATGCCACAATTCCAGCAAATACCGTATGACTCGCCCATGACTCTGATGATTACAGGTGGCGGTGGCTTCGTGTTGAGCAACCTGGCCCGCCATTGGCTCGACAGCGACCCCCATGCCCGTGTCCTGGTGCTCGACTCATCGCCGCCCGACCAGGCCGCCGAGCGCTTCTTCGCGCCGGTCCGCGACCGCCTCGACTATCACCAGGCTGACGTGCTCGAGCCCGACAGTTGGGCGGCGGCGGCCGAGGCCGCGGGGGTCAGCCGTGTCGTCCACGCCGCCACCATCACTTCCATCGCCGGCGCCACCGAGCCCGATGCGCCGGACGGCACCATCGAGGATCCGCGCCGGTTGCTCGCGGTCAATGTGGTGGGCACCGCCAATCTGCTCCATTGGGCGGCCAACCAGAGCGGCCTGAAACGCTTCATCTACGTGTCGTCGGGGTCGGTCTACGGCGACGGACCGACCGACGGCAGCCCGGTGCCGGAAGAGGGTTATGTCAATCCCGACGGCTTCTACGCCATCAGCAAACAGGCCGCCGAGCTGATGACCCGGCGCCACGCCGACGTCATGGGCCTGGACGCGGTATCGGTACGATTCTCCGGCGTATTCGGCCCAATGGACCGAGTCACCCCGGCGCGCAGCGTGCGCTGCGCGCCCAACGTCATCGCCCACGGCGCCGCGGCCGGCGAGACCGTCACGGTCAACGACCCGAGCGGCTTCGGCGACTGAATTCACGCGAGCGACGTGGCCGACGGTCTGGCCCGCATGCTGCGCGCGGAAACCCTCGACCACGCGGTTTACAACATCGCCTATGGCGAGTTGAAAACCCTCGGCGACCTGCTTGCCTACACCACGGAAGCCGTGCCCGGCGCCCGGTGGGAGACCGCGCCCGACCATGAGGCCCATGTGCTGGCGGATGTGCGCCGCCGCAGCGGCCGCTTCGGGGCCTACGACATCAGCCGGATGACCGAAGAATTCGGCTGGCGCCCGCGACCCTTGCGCGACGCCATGCACCACTACATCGACTGGATCAGGGAAAACGAGAGCTAGACGGGAACGCCAGCCAGCGCCGCGGGTTGACCACTAGGCAGGCGGCGATGAACAACGCCGCTGTAGCAGCCAGCGACGGCGCCGTGAAGCTACCACCGACGTCGAAAACAACCCCGGCAAAGGTCGGGCCGATCATCTGGCCGACGCCGAACGCCGCCGTCATCAACGCCAGTGTGCGACGGGGATCGCCCGCCGAAAGCCCGCGCGCGTGGATCAGCCCGAGGGCGGTGATACCCATGAACGTACCGCCGAGCAGTGCCGCGGACGCAATGATGGCGGCGGCGCTGGTGGCGAGAACGCTCAGGGCGACGCCGGCACCTTCGACAAGACAGGCGATCGTGAAGCTGCGGTCGTTGCCCCAGCGACGGCCGATCCAAGTCCACAGGGCCACCGAGGGGATGGCCGCCAAACCGACCACCAGCCAGATTACCGGCTCGATGGACCGGATGTCGGGCGATAGCCGCACCATGGTCGAGATAAAGGTGGCGGTGATCACGTAGCCGAACCCGAACAGACCGTAGGCGATGATGAGCGCCATCAGCCGACGGTCGGCCGAGCTGCCGGGCGCCGACCGCGGCGGCGTTTCGTGTGTCCCTTCGCCGGGCATCAACCAAGCTACAGCCCCGAGCGCCAGCAGCGACACTCCGCCGCTAAATAGCCAATGGGCGCGCCAGCCGCAACCCCCGGCGGCAAGGCCGGCGACCAGCACGGCGGAGACGGCGATGCCGCAGCCGACACCGGCGAAATGCACGGCGGACAGTCCGGCGCGCCCGGCCGCCGCGAGGCGGTCGAGAACCAGGGCCGAGCCTAACACCAGCACGAAGGCGCTGGCCACGCCACCCCTGAAGCGTAACCCGAGGAACAGCGTCAGGGACGGGGTTGCCGCCATAGCCCCGGTTGATAGCGCGCTGATGGCCAGGGCCGCGAGCAACCAAG
>JAYZAP010000296.1:0-6612 GCA_036339655.1 Pseudomonadota bacterium
GATGGCGACTATGACGCACTGCGCCGGCGAAACGACGCCATTGAGGCGCGGTTTCCCGATTCGGTGCGCCCGGACAGCCCGAGCCAACGGGTCGGCGCGGCTCCGTCGGAGAGCTTCAACAAGGTAGTCCACAGCCGGCCCATGCTGTCCCTCGGCAACGCCTTCCACGACGACGATGTGCGCGATTTCGTGCAGCGGGTGCGGCGCTTCCTGGGTCTCGGCGATGGTGAGTCGGTTGGTCTGGTGGCCGAGCCCAAGATCGACGGCGCCTCGGCGGCGCTGCGCTACGTGAAGGGGCGGTTTGTGCTCGGCGCGACCCGGGGCGACGGTCAGACCGGCGAGGACATTACCGCCAACCTTCGGGTGGTCCATGACATTCCCCTCGAGCTCGCCGGCGACGATATTCCCGACATTCTTGAGGTGCGCGGCGAGGTCTATATGCCCCTGACCGATTTCGAGGCCCTGAACCGGGCGCGGGAGGCGGCGGGCGAGGCGCTCTACGCCAACCCGCGCAATTCCGGTGCCGGCTCCCTGCGCCAGCTCGACAGCAGTGTCACCGCGTCGCGCAACCTGCGATTCTTTGCCTACGCCTGGGGCGAGGTATCGCCGCCGTTCAGCGGCACTCAGCGCGGGGTGCTTGACCGTTTGGCGGGCTGGGGCTTCGCGGTCAACCCGCGGACCGCTTTGTGCGTCGACGTCGAGCAGGCCCTTGGGGTCTACGCCGAACTCGCGACCGACCGCGCCGGCCTCGACTACGACATCGACGGAGTGGTCTACAAGGTCAACCGCCTCGACTGGCAGGACCGCCTCGGCATGGTCAGCCGCGCGCCGCGCTGGGCCATCGCCCACAAGTTCCCCGCCGAGCAGGCCACCACCGAACTGCTGGCCATCGAAATCCAGGTCGGCCGCACCGGCGCCCTGACCCCGGTGGCGCGGCTCAAGCCGGTGACTGTGGGCGGTGTAGTGGTGTCCAACGCGACGCTGCACAATGAGGACGAAATTGCCCGCAAGGATGTCCGGGTCGGCGACACGGTGGTGGTCCAGCGCGCCGGCGACGTCATTCCGCAAGTTGTCGAAGTGGTGACAGCTAAGCGGCCCAAGGGTTCCAAGGCCTTTGCCTTTCCCACGGTCTGCCCGATCTGCGGTAGTCATGCTCATCGCGAGGACGGCGAGGTGGTATGGCGCTGTAGCGGTGGGCTGGTCTGCCCGGCCCAGGCGGTTGAGCGGTTGCGCCATTTCGTCAGCCGCGACGCCTTCGACATCGAGGGCCTGGGCGAGAAGCAGATCGCCGCGTTCTGGGACGACAAATTGATTGTGGCGCCTGCCGATATCTTCAATCTGGCGGCGGCGGACCCGCCCGTCGCCGAGCGTGAAGGCTGGGGCGAAACGTCGGCAGCCAATTTGTTTAAGGCCATCGAGCAGCGCCGCCACATCGACCTCGACCGCTTCATCTACGCCCTCGGCGTCCGCCATGTGGGCGAGACCACGGCTCGGCTGCTGGCCAAGACCTACGAATCCTGGCGAAACTTCATGGGCCGCATGGCCGAGGCGCGGGACCACGACTCCGAGGCCTACGCCTATCTCATCGACGTTGACGGCATCGGCCCCAAAGTCGCCGACACTATTGTCGACTTCTTCGCCGAGCCGCAAAACACCAGCGCTGCCAACAGCCTCGCGGCCGAGGTCGCGCCGGCCGACTACGTGGCGCCCCAGGGGGATATGCCGCTGGCTGGCAAGACCGTGGTGTTCACTGGCTCCATGGCGGCCATGACCCGGGCCGAGGCCAAGGCCCGGGCCGAATCCCTGGGCGCCAAGGTCGCCGGCTCGGTGTCGAAGAAGACCGATTTCGTGGTCGCCGGCGCGGATTCCGGATCGAAGGCCACCAAGGCTGCCGATCTCGGTGTCGACATCCTCAGCGAAGATGACTGGCTGCGCCTGATCGGCGCCGACTAGCCGCCCCACGTCGCCGCCCCATGCCTCAACGCGTCGACCGCCCCGTGCTGGGCATCGTCATGATGCTGATTTCGGTCGGAGGATGGGCGCTTCACGACGCCTTCAGCAAGGAACTCGCCATCACCTACCCGCCGGCGCAGCTGCTGTTCTTGCGCAGTCTGGTGGCGGCGGCGCTGGTTGCCGGCTTTATCGCCGTTGTCGGCGGCGCCAAGGAATTTCGCAGCCGGCGGCCGGGCCTCAACATCGTGCGGGGCCTGCTTAGCTGTGGCGCGTTCAGTATGTTCGTCATCGTCTTGCCTATGCAGCCCCTGGTCAACACCTTCGCCATTCTCGCCTCGGCGCCGCTGTTCATCACCATCATCTCGATCCCCATCCTCAAGGAACCGGTGGGCATCAGGCGCTGGTTGGCGGTGGTCGGCGGGTTCATGGCCATTCTGTTCATGATGCAGCCGGGCGGCGGCCTGTTGCCCCTGGCGGTGGGACTGCTAGTGGCCTCGAATATTCTTTATTCTTTCTCGGTCATCCTGTCGCGCATCGCCGGTCGCCAGGACGGCGCCGGAATCATAACCCTCTACACCCTGGTGACGTTCGTGGTCGTCAACGCCTTTATCGTGCCGTTCCATTGGGTGCCGCCGACCACGTCCGACTGGGCGGTGTTCGCCCTGACCGGGTTCCTCGCCGCCACCGCGCTCTACACCATGACCGTCGCCTTTCGCGTCGCTTCGCCGTCCCTGGTGGCACCGTTTGAGTATACCGGCGTCGCCTGGGCGGCCCTGTTCGGCTGGCTGTTCTGGGGCGAGGTGCCAACCTGGGTGGTTATCGCCGGCTCAGGCGCCTTGGTCCTGTGCGGCCTCTACCTGCTCCACCGCGAGCGCATCGCGGCGCGCCGGGAACGGCCCGTGGCGGCTGATGTATTGGGTCACGAAGCGCCTGTCGAGGGCGACAAATGAGCGATCGACCAGACCGGCCCATACTGGGGATTATGATGATCCTGTTCTCCGGTGCACTTTGGGCGCTGCACGACGCCATGAGCAAGGTTCTGGCCGACAGCTTCGGGACCATAGAAATCCTGTTCCTGCGCAGCGCCGCAGCCCTGGTCATGGTGACGGTGTTCCTGCTGATGATGCGCGGCTTCAAGGGGTTTTGCACCCGGCGGCCGTGGCTCAACCTGCTGCGTGGCCTGCTTGGCTGCGGCTCGTTCGGGCTGTTCGTCATGGCCCTGCCCCTGCAGCCCCTGGTCAACACTTTCGCGGTGGCGGCGTCGGCGCCGCTGATTATCACCATCCTGTCGGTTCCGCTGCTGCGCGAGCCGGTCGGGGTGCGGCGTTGGGTCACGGTGGTCGGCGGCTTCCTGGTGATTCTGTTCATGCTGCAACCGGGCAGCGGGGTCGACCCTCTGGCTACCGCGCTGTTGCTGACTTCGAACGTCTTCTTCGGCCTCGGCGCCATCCTCTCGCGGTTGATCTCGCGGCTCGACGACCCGGCGCCCATGACGTTCTACAATCTGCTGGTTTTTACCCTGTTCGGCGCCTTGCTCGTGCCGTTCGACTGGGTCACGCCGACCGCATCCGACTGGGGCATGTTCATCGCCGTCGGCGTGGTCGCCGGCGTCGCGCTCTACACCATGACCATTGCTTTCGCGGTCGCCGCGCCGTCCCTGGTGGCGCCCTTTGAGTACACCAGCATCGCGTGGGCGGCGCTGATCGGCTGGATAATCTGGGACGATATCCCGACCGTCATCGTCACAGTCGGTTCGTTGGGGTTGGTGCTGTGCGGCCTCTACCTGCTCCACCGTGAACGCGTTGCCGCGCGCCGCGCCCACCCGGTGGCCGCCGACGTCTTCGGACACGACGGCCCGGCCAGCGACAAAATGAATTAGCGGGCGAAGCGGTCGGTCAGGCTGTAGTAGAGGGCGACCAGGGGCAGGAACCAGGGGGTGCCGTCGTAGAGCGGCAGGGCCTCGAAGGCGCGGTTCATCAGTGGCGAGGCGGCATCGCTATCGCCGAGGATGGCTTGCCCCGCCTTGTGGCCGAGATAGGTAGCCTTGACCACGCCCGAGCCGCAATAGCCGATGGCGTAATGCATGCCGTCCTGGACACCGATATGAGGCAGCTTGTCGAGGGTGAAGGCGACATTGCCGGTCCAACTATGGGTGATTTTGACGTCGGCCAGCTCGGGCCAGACGCCGAGCATGAATTGGCGCAGCCGGGCGCCGGTGACCCGCTGGTCGTTGTTGGCGAAGGCGGCACGGCCGCCGAACAGGATGCGCGTGCCGTCGGGCGAGGGCCGGAAATAATAGAGAATTTTCTTGGTGTCGGTGAGCATGCGCAGGGTCGGCGCCAGCCGCGCCATGACGTCCGGCGAGATGGGCTCGGTGGCGATGATGAAGCTGCCCACCGGTACCAGCCGGCGGCGGAACCAGCCATTGGCTCGGTCGGTGTAACCGTTGGTGGCGATGACCACATTGCGCGCCGTCACCCGACCCCGTGGCGTGGTTATGGTGAATTCATCGCCGTCGCGGCCGATCTGGGTCACCGGGGTGTTGCCGGCGACCAGGGCATGGGCGCCGCGCACCCGCTCGAGCAGGCCCTGGTGGTAGAGCGCCGGGTGAAGGCCGCCGTCTCGCGGATAGACCACCCCGCCATGATAGAGGTCGCTGCCGATTTCCCGGTGCTGTTCGGATCTAGGCACCATGGCTGACTCGACGCCCACGTGCTTGCCCAGGGCCTCGGCGTTGCGCGCCAGGGACTCGTAGTGCCTCGGCACATGGGCGCCGGTGAAGCGGCCCATGCGGGAGAAGTGGCAATTTATCTGTTCGCTCTCGATGAGGTGTTCGAGATAGTCCAGCGACGTCTGGCCGTCCCGGTAGTAGGCCACCGCCGCCTTATGGCCGACTTTTGTGGCCAGGTCGGTGAAGCCGACCTTCAGGCTGCCGCCGCACATGCCGCCGTTGCGCGAGCTCGCCCCCTGACCCGGGTCGCCGGCCTCGAACACGGTGACACTTCGGCCGCCACGGGCCAGAGTCAGTGCCGCCGACAATCCGGAATAGCCTGACCCGACAATCGCCACGTCGGTGCGATCAGGCAAGCCCGGCGGGATTTCCTTGGGCCGCGGCGCCGCATCCCACCAATAGGGCTCGAACTTGACGTCGTCGGTGAAGATATCGGCGGGCATGGCGGGTCTCCGAATTAGCGCTCCAGGCGGTCGCGGAGCAAATAGTAGACCGACATCGCCGGCACGAACCAGGGCCAGCCGTTGTAGAACGGCAGGGTCGGGAACGGGCTGTCGGTGAAGGGTGTTGCTGTATCCTTCTCGCCGAGGATGTCGAGCGCGGTCTTGTGGCCCAGGTAGGTGCCCTTGGGCAAGCCAGCGCCGCAATAACCCATGGCGTAGTGCATGCCGTCGTGACTGCCGTGGTGGGGCAGGCGGTCGAAGCTGAAGGCCACCCGGCCGCCCCAGCCGTGACTGAGCCGGACCCCCTCGAGCATGGGAAACCGTCTGACCATGGCCCGCTGCAAGCCAGTTGCCGTGGCCCGAAAGTTGTCGCCGCCAAAGAACGCGCGGCCGCCAAACAGCACCCGGCTGCCGTCGGGCGAGGGGCGGCAGAAAAACTTCATTTTTCCGCTGTCGATAGTCAGCCGCCCCGACGGGAAGATTTGCGCCATGACGTCGGCGGATAAGGGCTCGGTGGCAACAGCATAGGCGCCGACGGAGACCAACCGGCGGCGGAACCACGGCGTGACGGCGCTGGTCTGGCCGTTGGTGGCGATGACCACGTGGCGGGCCTTTATGGCGCCGCGCGGCGTCGCCACCGTAAAATCATCGCCATGGCGGATGACATTGGTCATGGGCGTATGGCCGGCCACGGTCGCCCCGGCGCCGCGGACGCGGTCGAGCAGGCCTTGGTGGAACATGGCCGGGTGCAGGCCGGCATCGCCGAGCATGAGTTGACCGCCATGGAAGGAGTCGATGCCGATCTCCCGGTGCTGCTCGCTCCGAGGCACCATTTCCACCTTGGTTCCGAGATGTTTGCGCAACGCCTCGGTGTCGCGCGCCATGTCATCGTAGTGGCCGGGGGTATTGGCGCCGGTGAAGCGGCCGGTGCGGGAAAACAGGCAGTGGATCTGCTCACTCTCGATCAGATGGGCGACATAGTCGAAGGCATGGTCGCCGTGGCGATAGACGGCGATGGCGGCATCAAGGCCCGCCTTATCGTGCAATTCCGTAAACCCGAGGGTGAAGGTGCGGCCCACGAAACCGGCGTTGCGCGAGCTCGCGCCTTCGCCCAGGGCGTTGGCGTCCAGCACCACCACATGACGGCCACCACGGGCGCAGGTCAGCGCCGCCGACAGCCCCGTGTAGCCGGCCCCGACGACGACCACATCGGCCTCGGCGGGCAGTGTCGGCGGGGTTTCGTCGAGGCGCGGTGCGGCGTCCCACCAATAGGGTTGGAAGCGAACATCATCGGTAAAAATCGTCGCGGGCATGGGCCATCCTTCGGGTGCGCCATAGGATTGGCAGCATGGTCACTCCGGGTGCGTCTGGCAAGTTACCTGAAGGTAAAGAAGCCTATGCGATTTTAGCATATCTGCCGCGCATTTCGGACACTTGTGGCAAGGCCTGAGCGAGCCTATTTGGGCTTCAACAAACAACGCATCC
>JAYZAP010000297.1:0-2236 GCA_036339655.1 Pseudomonadota bacterium
CCACCCAGGGCCGTAGGTCGAGCTCGTGGCTCCAGGCGCTGCGGTGCTGTTGGTGAAGCTGATAGAACGCCTCGGCGATTGCCGCCGGGTCGAGCAGGGCATCGGGCTGGCGCTCGGCCGCGGTACCGCAAGGCAGCAGACCAGGGATACGCGGCAGCCAAGGCCATCCTTGGCATCATGTACGGGGCGCCACAGGCGCCGCCGACCTACGCGACGCCGTTGCCAACGTGATGACCCTCGAACAGATCGCTGACTACTGCGCGGCCACAGTTTGAATGCCGGCGGCCCTCAGCACGACGAGCGCTGCCACGAGGACCGAGACCCATCGCATTCCCTGTTTCACGCCTGCAACTTTAGGGGGCAAAGTCTCCGTTGTCAGCAAGCGGAACCTAGCCCCCCTGTTCCGGGGCCCGTCCCGCCGACAGGCGGCCAAGCGCAAATTCAGGGGACCATCGAACGCCGGCGCTTGCAGCAACGCAAAAACGCCGCCTAAAATGACCAACCAGATGCGCCAGAGACTTGCTTAAACCAAGCAGCCATCTGTCTCAAATAATCTGACTGCGGACAGCCATGACCTTCACCGACCCTACCGCCAGTGAAGCCCTTGCCGCCATCCGTAGCGGCGATCTTTCCGTCGAAACCTATGTTGCCGCCCTGCTCGCGCGCGTCGCGGCCGGACGCGACCTCAACGCCTTCATTGCCGTTGATGCGGAACACGTCCTCAAGGCCGCGCGGGCGGCCGACAAGTGCCACGCCGCCGGCGAAAAACTGGGGCCGCTCCATGGCCTGCCGCTCGCCCTCAAAGATAACATCGACACCCTCGACTACCCGACGACGGGAGGAACCCCGGCGCTGAAGAACCATCGCCCCGGGCGCAACGCGCCAGTCGTGCAAAGCCTCGTCGGCGCCGGCGCCATCGTCTTCGGTAAGGCGAACCTGCACGAACTTGCTTTCGGAATCACCAGCAACAACGCGGCCTACGGCCCGGCAAAAAACCCCTATGACCCGACGCGAATATCCGGTGGCAGCAGCGGCGGCACGGCGGCGGCCCTAGCCGCCCGGTTGGTGCCTGCGGGTCTCGGCACCGATACCGGCGGGTCGGTGCGCATCCCGTCATCGCTCTGCGGCGTCGCCGGCCTCCGGCCTTCGATGGGCCGCTATTCCCAAGCCGGCGTCATTCCCATCTCGCGCACTCGCGATACGGTCGGCCCCATGGCGCGCTCGGTGGCCGATCTGGCGCTGCTCGACGGCGTGATTACCGGCTCGCCCTTGCGCATCGAGGCCCACGACCTCGAGGGCCTCAGGATCGGCGTTCCGCGGCAGCATTATTACGAGCGCCTCGACGAAGACACCGCCGCCGTTGTTGAAGACGCACTCTGGCGACTGCGCGACTACGGCATCGAGCTGGTCGAGGCCGATATCGCCGATATCGGGTCCGTTCACATGGCCGCCGATCAGGTCATCGTGCGCGCTGAGGCGATTCCCGAACTCGAACGCTATCTCGCGGAGTTCGACGGCGCCCCGGACGCGCGCGCCGTGGTCGCCGCGGTGGCGAGCCCGGACGTGAAGGCGATCCTCGACGACCTCATTACCGGCGGAGCCCCCGGCGCGGACGATTATCGCGAGGCCCTGGAGACCTTGCGGCCCAAGGTTCAGGCGATGTACCGCGATTACTTCAAGGAAAACGGCGTTGTGGCCGCGGTCTTTCCAGCCACACCGTTGCCTGCGGCCCGGATCGGCGACGACAAAACGGTCCTGCTGGCGGGCAAGAAGGTGCCGGCGTTCAATACCTTCTTCCGCAACACGAGCCCCGCCAGCATCGCCGGCACGCCCGGGCTCACGCTGCCGGCGGGGCTGACACCGCGCGGGCTGCCGGTCGGCATCGAATTCGACGGGCCCGCCGGCAGCGACCGCAACCTGTTGGCGGTCGCGCTTGCCGTCGAGGCGTGCGAACCCGCGTTTCCCGCGCCGGATCTGGGGAATCCCTAGCCGGGTGATGTTAAGACAATAATGTCAAAGCCGCGCTTGGCCGCGATCGAGCCATCCGGATGCAGGAAGGCGTTCTGCATGTCGACGACGATGAGGCATGTCGCTGGCCGACGGTGGCTTGGCAGTGGCAGGCGACACCAAGTCCAAGGGCGCGGGTGGTTCTTACAGGTGGGTCCTGCGCCTCGAAAGCGACTGAAAAATTGCACCGCGGCCTCGCAGTACGTCGTGGGCCAACCTTCCAGTGCAC
>JAYZAP010000298.1:0-2531 GCA_036339655.1 Pseudomonadota bacterium
TCATCTGGAGCGCGCCAATCAGGCCGACGCCCCGGGTCTCGCCGATCAGCGGGTGATCGCCAAAGCCATGGAGACGCTCAAGGAAGCGCGGCGCCATGGCCCGAACATGGCCGAGGATGTCGCGCTCTTCATAAATCTTGAGGGTCTCCAACGCCACCGCGGCGGGGACCGGGTGGCCCGAGTAGGTGTAGCCGGTGCCGAAGTTGCCGAGCCGGGCGCTCTCCGCCTTGATCACCTGATAAATCTCATCCGAGATTACCGAGGCGGCGATCGGCAGGTAGGCCGACGACAGCGCCTTGGCCACGGTCACCATGTCCGGCTTGATGCCGAAGGTCTCGCTGCCGAACATGTTGCCGGTCCGCCCGAAGCCGCAAATGACTTCGTCGGCGACCATCAGCACGTCGTACTGCTTGAGCACCGCCTGAATTTTCTCGAAGTAGGTTTTGGGTGGGATCAGTACGCCGCCGGCGCCCATCACCGGCTCGGCGATGAAGGCGGCGACGGTTTCAGGACCCTCGTTGAGAATCATCTGCTCGAGACTGTCGGCCATGCGGGTGGCGAACGCCTCCTCGCTCTCGCCGTCCTCGCCATGGCGCCAGTAGTGCGGGCACTCGGTGTGGAGTATGCCGGGCAACGGCAGATCGAACGAATTCTGCACGTAGGGCAGGCCGGTCAGGCTGGCGGCGGCCACGGTGACCCCGTGATAGCCCTGGAGGCGGGAAATGATTTTCTTCTTCTCGGGCCGACCGCGGGCGTTGTTGTAATACCAGATCATCTTGACCTGGGTGTCGTTGGCCTCGGAGCCGGAGTTGGTGAAGAACGCCTTGGACATCGGAACCGGCATCATTTCGACCAGGCGTTCGGCCAGCTCGACGACAACCGGCGTCGTCTTGTGGGCGAAGTTGTGGTAGTAGGGCATCTCGGTCATCTGCCGGGTGGCTGCCTCGACCAACCGCGGCTCGCTGAACCCGAGCGACGCGCACCACAACCCCGACAATCCCTCGATATAGCGCTTGCCGCTGTCATCGATGACATAGACCCCGTCGCCGCCCTGCATGATGTGCGGGCCGTTCTGTTCGTGGGCCTCGGCGTTGGTATAGGGGTGGAGGTGGTAGGCGATGTCCTTGGCGTGCGGCGAATTTGCCCGGATGTTCATGGCGGCTTCCTCGGTTTCAATAGAACAAGGCGGCGGCCCGCCATAGGGGCGGCCGCGAGAGAATTTCCCGAGCGTGGGGTGGGCCAGACATACGTCATCACGGACCGCGAAGGCAACCGGCAATACCGGCCCCATGGTCGGGACGCTGGCCGACATTACAAAATTTTCACCCGCCGGGCTCTACCGATATGGTATGAATCGAGTCGCCTGGTAACGAGAGGTGATGCGGGCTTGTGTTTATCCCGCGATTGACAGTCGAGCCAACGAACAAGTGCCATATGCCGAGTTCTTTGGTCGGCCCGTCGCTTGCTGCCCAGGCCACTGAATCCACGGCGGGGCCATAGGTTGAACGAGCACCCGACCGGCAAGGTCTATCTCGACGAGAAAGAGGATTTCTCCGACCGCCAGTCCTACGGCCGCCGGGTGGTCACGCCGATCCGCTATTCCACCGACCCCCGCGACATCGGCTGGGTGCGCCAGAACATCCCGTGCCAGACCGCCTGTCCCGCCGACACCAATGTGCCGGCCTATATTCAGATGATTCTCGACGAGCGCTATGGCCGCTCCTACGAGCTCAACCGCATTGCCAATGTCCTGCCGGGCACCCTGGGGCGCGTCTGCAGCCGGCCCTGCGAGGATGTCTGCCGCCATGGCTGGCCGGGCAACGGCGCGCCGGTCAACATCTGCCACCTCAAGCGTGTCGCCGCTGACCTCAAGCCGTCGGACCACCGCATTACCGAGAACCTGTTTACCCCCTCGGGCAAGCGCGTCGCCATCATCGGCGCCGGGCCCGGCGGTATCGCCGCCGCCCACGACTTGTCCATGCTGGGCCACGACGTCACCATCTTCGAGCGCGAGGACCTGGCCGGCGGCATGCTGGCCTATGGCATTCCGGCGTTCCGCCTGCCGCGCGACCTGCTCGCCCTGGAACTGCGCAATGCGCTCCGCCTTGGTGTCGAGCTCAAGGCCGGCGTCGCGGTGGGTAACGGCGACGGCGAGATGCCGTTGTCCAAACTTATGGCCGATTACGACGCGGTCTTGATGGCCACCGGCGCCATGGTGGCGACGCCGTTGCCGCTGCGTGACGCGGTCTCCGGCGAGGACATCGCCCGCGGCACGCCCAACGTCGAGTACGGTCTTGATTTCCTCATAGAGTATCATCGCGGCGTCAAGAAGACTGTGGGCAAGCGGGTGGCCGTGGTCGGCGCCGGATTTACCGCCTTCGACTGCGCCCGGGTGGCGCGCCGCCTCGGCGCCCGCAAAGTCACCATCCATATCCGCACCACCGAGGAATACATTCCGGTAACCAAGGACGAGGTCCACGAGACACGCCGCGAGGCTGTCAAAATCATGGGCCTGCGCACGCCGGTCGAGG
>JAYZAP010000299.1:0-2952 GCA_036339655.1 Pseudomonadota bacterium
CAGGCGTAGCGCCTCGAGCAGGCGAAAGTGCGTGTCGCGGTGGCCGGCGATGAGGCTGACGCCGGTCTCGCCGGGCCGGGCCGAGCCATCCACGTGGCCCGGGCCGAAGGCCATGGTCCGGCCGCTTCCGCCGGCCAGCACGGTCATGGTGGCGCCGAGGCGCGGCAACTCAAGGCGGGCGACCGGCCAGGTATCGGCCCACGGCCACGGGCGGGCCTGGTCCTCGCCGGCCTGGACGCGGGCCCAGGCGTCGTCGATCAGGCCCTGGGCGAACCAGGCCTTGGCGTGGATGTAGCCACCACTGCCCGCCTGCCACAGGCCGATAGCCAGGAGCAGGCAGGCGGCGGCGTTGAGCGCCCGGCGCCCAATCACGCTCATCACAGAATTACGCCAGCCGTCGCCGAAATACCATCAACGACAGGGCGAACAGGGCCAGGACGAGGCCGGCGGCGAAGTTCAGCGGCGCCGGCGTCGCGGTTTGCGGCAGGGCGAGAGCCCTGTTGCCGACCCGCACTGTCGCCGAGGCGTCGGCCAACATGAGCAATGGCAAAAGTGCCGCCTCCTCGCGCAAGGGCGCCGGGGCGCCGTCACCGAAGACCTGCTCGAACTTCCAGTTGTGGGGCAGCTTGCGGGTGTTCAGGGGCTCGCCGAGCGGCCGTGTTGGCGTGGTGTCGACTGCCACCAGGCTGGTGAACTTGGTCACCAGATGGTGGGCCAGGCCGAGGCTGACCACCTGGGTGCGGACATCGCCGCCGTCGCGGTTGGCCTGGCCCAGCAGGGCCTCGATACGGTCGCGGGCCCACAGCTTGGCGATGCCGGGATTGGCGGCGGCGTTGCTGAGCGGCAGTTCGACCCGCCACAGGTGGTTGGCCGGGCGTCCGCTGAGAATGGCGGCATCAAGGCTGTCGGTGGCCAGGGAGCCGACGATACGTGCGTTAAACATCACCGGCTCGCCGGCGTAGAGGTCAGCCAGGATGTCGGTGGAAATGTCGACCTCGGCGTCGTCCGGCCAAGTCACCACCAGATCGGTGAGCAGCGGGCTTTCGAGCTTGGTGAACAGCGCTCCCATCTTCTCGGCGACCTCACTCACATCGCCGATATAAGTGAACGTGCCGTGCCCGGTCTCGGCCGCCTCGCGCATGAAGTGGCTGTTCGGCGCCGAGCCGATGCCGATGGTGAACAGCCGCGCCTTGCGAAGGTCGCGGTGAATGATGCGGAACAACTCGTCCTCATTGCCCACGGCGCCGTCGGTGAGAAACACCACCTGGCGCAAATCTCCCGCGGGCGCGGCGCCGGCCAGGGCCCGGTGCAGGGCCGGCGCCATTTCGGTGCCGCCGTCGGCCCTGAGGTTGGCCACCCAGCGCCGGGCCCGTTGGCGGTTTGCTGGGCTCGCCTGGCGCGGTGCGCCGAACAGGGTGTCGGTGTAGGAATTGAACTGGATGACGTCGAACCGGTCGTTGTCGCCCAGGCGGTCGATGGCGAGGCCCAGCGCCGCCCGGGCCTGATTGATGGAGCCGCCGGCCATGGACCCCGACGTGTCGATGATGAAAATCACCTCGCGGGTAATCACCGCCTCTTCGGCATCGGCGGTGGCGTCCGGCGGCATGACCATGACCAACAGATATTGCTCGTCGCCGATGGTTTCGCTGAACAGGCCGGCGGCGGGCGCGGCGCCGACGTCCGGCGTCCAGACCAGTTCGAAGTCGCGGTTGGCCGGGACCACGCCCTCGGTCAACGACACCGTAGCGACGCCGTCCTCGCGCTCGCCGACAGTGACCGTATGGAAGGGGCTGTCGATGGCTGCCAGGGGGAACCCGGCGTCGATAGTCACCGACAGGCGGACCGGGTTGATGTCGACCAGGTCAGGATGAATCACCGGCGAGGTTATCCGCCCGGCGTCAGGTACCCGGACGCTGGCCAGGGACCAGCCGTCGCCGCCCAAGGCCACGGTCTGGATCGGGCCGGGGATGTAGCGTGGCCCGACCACCATGGGAAAGCGCAGGCTGAACCGGCCCTGGTCATAGGTCAGCACCTGCTGGTATTCGATTTCAACGGCGATTTCTTCACCGGGGCCGATGTTGGCGATCGAGGTGGTGAAGATGTTGGGCCGCTCGCTCTCCAGCAGCCCGGCCTTCTTGCCCGCCTGCTTGGCAGTCTCATAAATGCGCCGCGCCTCCTCACGCTCCTTGATATGTCCCTCGATGACCCGCCCGCCGATACGCACGGTGAGGTGGTCGACCGCCGCGGTCTCGGGCAGGGGAAAGACGTAAACCCCTTCGACCCAATCGTCGCCGGTGTTGATAAACGTCTGCACCACATGGGCTCGGGCGACCAGACCGCTCACCGCGATATCCACCTGCGTCGCGACCAGGGGCGCGTCGAGCAGCGGTGCGCCTTCGCCGCCCTTGAACAGCAAACTGCCCCGTCCCACATCGTCCAGGTTCATGACCGCGGCCATGGCGGCGGGAGCGGGGGTCTGGGTGGTTACCTCGGCCAGGACCGGCGCCGGCAGCAACAGCCAGGCGGCGGCGAACAACAAGCATAGCGGGCGTCTCGGGAAGCGCTGGTCGGTCGCGAACATCATGAAAGTCTCCCTCATATGAGCCAGCAGCCCGCCTCCCAGTAGCCACCCAAGGGGCGCAACAATGGCGCGCAATTCCGGCCCCAATGAGGCGAGATTGTGTCGAAGTAAGGGAAAGTCGGGTGGCGCTACCAATGTCCGTTATGGGTCAGACTCGGACATCGATCATGTCGCACTCATTGTCCGCTTCTGTGGGTATAGCTTCTGGTTTCACGGTGTTGCTTCGGCGGACGCCCATTCCCTGGCCCGGTCATTCATCGAATAGGTGCCCGCCGGGACGACGTCGATCACTGGTTTGAAGGCTACCGCATGGCGGGCTTAGGTGTGTAGAATTGCCGATACCGTCCAGAAGCTCTTCGAGGAGGAGAAAG
>JAYZAP010000300.1:0-3854 GCA_036339655.1 Pseudomonadota bacterium
GTGTGAACGGCGACAAGGACGATTAATGTGTTGTGGGCACCGATTCGACGACCAAGCTGAAAACCCCTGGTTATCCCCGATATTAATGATTTACAGCGAACCGTCATGACCATGAAACGCTTTCATCTTCACCTAGTATCCGATGCCACGGGCGAGACCATAAACAGCCTTGCTAGGGCCGCCCTGTCCCAGTTCGAGGGTGTCGAGGTGGTTGAGCACTTCTGGTCACTGATCCGCGGCAAGCGTCAGATCGACAACGTAATTGCCGCCGTCGATACCAATCCTGGCGTGGTCCTGTTCACCCTGGTTGATCGTGACCTCCGTGAACATCTCGAAGACGGCTGCCGCCGCCTGGGCGTGCCTACCGTGCCGGTGCTGGAGCCGGTAATCAACGCGTTGTCATCATACCTCGGCGTCGAATCCCATGGCCAACCCGGTCTACAGCACACGCTGGACGCAGAGTATTTTGACCGTATTGACGCCATGCATTTCGTGCTGGCCCATGACGACGGTCAGGCGCTCAGCAGCCTGGAAAAGGCCGATGTGGTGCTGGTTGGAGTGTCGCGAACATCGAAGACGCCGACCTGCTTTTACCTCGCCAATCGGGGAATCAAGGCGGCCAACGTGCCCTTCGTGCCCGGTGTCACCGTACCACCCGAGGTCGAGGCCCTGGAATCGCCGGTCATTATCGGTCTCACCACGACACCTGAACGGCTGGTCGAGGTCCGCCGCAACCGCCTGCGCATGATGAATCACGACCAGGAAACCGACTACGTGGACCACGAGCAAGTGCGCGAAGAAGTTCTTGCCGCGCGCCGGCTCTACGCCAAGAACCGGTGGCCGGTTATCGACGTAACCCGGCGCTCCATCGAGGAAGTGGCGGCCGAAATTATACAGCAACTGGCCCACCGATTCGGTGGCGAGGTCATCATTTCAACCCGGATCGGTGGCGGTGACGACGTCGCCGGCTGACGCTGCGCCCCTGGTGGTGCTGGCCTCGAAAAGCGCGGCCCGGGCGGCCATGCTCAGCGGCGCTGGCGTCGTGTTCGGTATCGATAGCGCCGATGTGGACGAAGCCGGCGCGCGGGATTTCCTCGGCGGCGAAAACGCAGATATCGCCAGCGCAACGATCACCCTGGCCGGACTCAAGGCCACGACGGTTGCCGCCCGTCATCCCGGCGCTCTGGTTATTGGCGCCGACCAGATACTTGCCTGCGATGGCCGCTGGTTCGACAAGCCAGCCGATCGGGCCCCGGGCCGGTCCCATCTGCTCGCCCTGCGCGGCCGCGAGCACCGTCTGTTCAGCGGCGTCTGCTTGGTCTGTGACGGCGCGACCCTTTGGACCTGTGCCGATCAGGCGGTGCTCACCATGCGGTCGTTCTCCGATGAATTCCTCGACGCTTACCTCGCCGATGCCGGGGAGGGGATTCTCGGCTGTGTCGGGGCCTACCAGCTCGAAGGCCTCGGCGCCCAACTGTTCAGTGCCGTCGAGGGCGATTATTTCACGGTGCTCGGTCTGCCCTTGTTGCCCCTGCTCGAGGCCCTGCGCGGCCATGGGGTGATAGTCCAGTGAGCGGCTCTACCATCAGGGCCGGGGTCATGGGCTGGCCGGTCGGTCACTCGCGCTCGCCCCGGCTCCACGGCTATTGGCTCGACCGCTACGGCATCGACGGCACCTACGAGGCCCTGGCGGTGACGCCCGACGAGCTGGCCGGGCAGCTTAGCAGTCTTGCTGGTTGGGGCTTCGCCGGGATCAATCTCACGGTGCCCCACAAGGAAGCCGCGCTCGACGCCATGGCCAGTCTGAGCCCGGCCGCCCGGGCCATCGGCGCGGTCAACACGGTGGTGGTCGGCGCCGACGGCGGGCTCACTGGCGACAATACCGACGGCTTCGGGTTTCTTGAGAATCTGCGTCACGGCGCCTCGCAATGGACCGCCGACGCCGGGCCTGTCGTGGTGGTTGGCGCTGGCGGCGCGGCGCGGGCCATCTGCCATGCCCTGGCGACCGATGGCGCGCCCGAGGTTCGCGTCGTCAACCGCACCGAAGCGCGGGCCGTGAACCTGGTCGAAGACCTCGCCGGTCCCTTGACGCCATGGCCCTGGAATGACCGGGCCGGCGCCCTCAGCGACGCCGCTCTGGTGGTCAACACCACGGCCCTCGGCATGGTCGGCCAGGACCCGCTCGACCTCGACCTTGAACGCCTACCGGTTACCGCCGTGGTCAACGATATCGTTTACGCCCCGCTTGAGACGCCATTGCTGGCGGCGGCGGCGAGCCGCGGCAATACGGTGGTCGACGGCCTGGGCATGCTGCTGCATCAGGCGCGGCCGGGGTTCGAGGCCTGGTTCGGTGTCGCCCCCGAGGTTACCGACGAATTGCGCGCCCGGGTGCTGGGGCCAGACGAGCTCGCATGATTGTCCTCGGCCTCACCGGGTCCATCGGCATGGGCAAGAGCGCCGCCGCCCAGGTGCTAACCCGCCTTGGCGCGGTCGTGTTCGACGCTGACGCCGCGGTTCACCGGTTGATCGGACCAGGCGGCGCGGCGGTGGCCGGGGTCGAGGCCGTATTTCCCGGTGCCACGGCGAACGGCCGGGTCGACCGTGCCGCCCTCGGCCAGCGGGTGTTCGGCGACGACCATGCGACCAATCGTCTCGAAGCCATCATCCATCCCCTTGTCGGCGACCTCGAGCGGCGATTTCTGGCGCGCGCCACGGCCCGCCGTTGCCGCCTTGCCGTGCTCGACGTGCCATTGATGTTCGAGACCGGCGGCGAAGGCCGCTGCCACGCGGTTGCCTTGGTGGTGGCGCCGGCCTTCGTCCAGGCCCAGCGGGTGTTGCGCCGGCCCGGCATGACCAGGGAACGGCTCGACACCATCCGGGCGCGGCAAATTCCGGACCGGGAGAAGGTGCGGCGCGCCGATTTCGTCATTCGTACCGGCCTCGGGCGGCGGTCGAGCTTGCGCGAAATTCACCGCATGGTCAGAATGCTCCATGCGTGAAATCGTCATCGACACGGAGACCACCGGCTTCGACCCGTCCAAAGGCGACCGGGTGGTCGAAATCGGCGGCATCGAACTGGTCAATCACATCCCCACCGGGGTTGAGTATCAGGTCTATATCAACCCCGAGCGCGACATGCCGGCCGGGGCCTTCGAGGTCCATGGCCTGTCTGAGGAATTTCTTTCGGACAAGCCGGTGTTCGCCGACGTGGCCGGCGATTTCCTCGACTTTATTGGCGACGACAAGCTGGTGGCCCACAATGCCGGCTTCGATATGGAGTTCATCAACGCCGAGCTTGAGCTGGCCGGGCGGCCGACGATTCCGCCGTCGCGGGCGATCGACACCGTAGCCATGGCGCGACGCAAGTTTCCCGGCGCGCCAGCCAGCCTGGACGCCCTGTGCCGGCGATTTACCGTCGATGCCTCGGCCCGGGCCCACCACGGCGCCCTGCTCGACGCCGGATTGCTGGCCGAGGTCTATCTCGCCCTGCTCGGCGGCCGCCAACCGGGCCTGAGCCTGGTGGCGGCCGCCGGCAACCAAACGGCGTCAGCCGCGTCCGGCGATGAAGCCGCGGCCGTATCGGCGCCCCGGCCGGCCCGGGCCCACGCGCCGAGCGAGGCCGAAGTGACGGCTCACGCCGCCTTCATCGATGGTTTGAAGGACCCTCTGTGGCGGCGCTGATCGTGCCGACCGATAGTGCCAGCGCCCACTATGATCAGCTCATAGTAAACGTCGGAAAGCGCGACCGCGAGTCGCCGTCCGTTCGGCGGGAGTCTGCGTGGAAGTTGAACGCCAATCGGTCTTTCATAATGACCGATGATATTACGCGTCGGTAGCTTCGGCCTTCTCGGCGG
>JAYZAP010000301.1:0-4021 GCA_036339655.1 Pseudomonadota bacterium
CAACCAGCGTCCGCGATCTGCTGACCACCATCGATTCGGGCGAGCGCCCGGATGTGGTGATTATCGATTCGATCCAGACCATGTACGTCGACACCCTGGACTCCGCCCCCGGCAGTGTCGCCCAAGTTCGCAGCAGCGCTCAGGAACTGATCCGTTTTGCCAAACGGCGCGGCGCCGTGGTGGTTCTGGTCGGCCATGTCACCAAGGAAGGCCAGATCGCCGGGCCCCGGGTGCTTGAGCACATGGTCGATACGGTGCTTTATTTCGAGGGCGAGCGCAGCCATCAGTTCCGCATCCTGCGGGCGGTCAAAAACCGCTTCGGGGCGACCGACGAAATCGGCGTCTTCGAAATGACCGACCGCGGCCTTCACGAAGTGGCCAATCCATCAGCGCTGTTTCTCTCGGAACACGACCGCGATATCAGCGGCGCCGCGGTATTCGCCGGCATCGAAGGCAGCCGACCGGTGCTGGTCGAAATCCAGGCGCTGGTCACGCCGTCGCCGCTGGCCACGCCACGCCGCGCCGTGGTCGGCTGGGACTCCGGCCGCCTTGCCATGATCATGGCGGTGCTAGACGCCCGCTGCGGTCTTGCCCTGGCCGGCAATGACGTTTACTTAAACGTCGCTGGCGGCTTGCGTATCGGCGAGCCGGCGGCTGATCTGGCGGTGGCGGCGGCGCTGGTCTCGTCACAGACCGGCGACCTGGTCCCCGCCAACACCGTGGTGTTCGGTGAAATTGGATTGTCGGGCGAAGTCCGCCAGGTCAGTCAAATCGATACCCGGTTCAAGGAGGCCGCCAAACTGGGATTTACCCATGCCATCACGCCCCGGCGTAAACGTTCCGAGAGCGACGGCGGCGAGCCGGCGTCCCCGCCGAGCGTTCGCGAAATCGGACAGTTGGCCGATCTGGTTGCCCTGTTCAAAGCCCAGGACTAAGGAACCCAAGCCAAGTGTCGTTTGACTTCAGCAGCTTTCCCATCAATGGCGCGGACCTGACGTTTACCGTCATTCTGCTGCTGTCCGGAGTTCTCGCCTTCTTTCGCGGCGCCGTGCGCGAGGTCTTGGCGATCGGCGGCTGGGTCGCGGCAGTGGCGGTTTCCTACTACGGCTTTGAGTACGTCAAACCCTACACCCTCTCAGTGATCAACGTGCCCATGGTCGCCGACGCGGTCACCAGCATCGGACTTTTCGTCGTCACCATGGTGACGATGGCGATTGTCAACGGCGTCATTTCAAAGCGTGTCCAGACCAGCAGCCTGGATACCTTGGACAGCTCTCTCGGCTTTGTCTTCGGCCTTGCCCGGGGCGCCTTGATCATCTGTATCGCCTACCTGGTCATGGTGATTTTCGTGCCGCCTGAAGAGCAGCCCATCACGGTCCACGAGGCCCGTTCCCTGCCCCTGATCGAAATTGGCGCCGGCTGGCTGGTCATGGCGGTGCCCGAGGAGAAGCGCGAAGAATGGGCGCTTAGTGTCCGGAGCGCCAAGACCTTCGCGGCCAAGGCAATGGAGAACCGGAACGCCCTCGACGTGTTGATGAGCGCGCCGCCGGTGGCGGGCGGCACGGCCACCGAAGGTTACAGCGACGCTGAGCGGACCGATATGGAACGCCTCATCGAATCAAACCAATGATCACTGGGGAACCATGATGACCGTGCTTCTCCCGAGCGACGACAAGTTCCATGAGGAATGCGGCGTCTTCGGCATCTTCGGCCATGTGGATTCGGCGGCCCATACAGCGCTTGGCCTCCATGCCCTGCAGCACCGCGGCCAGGAATCGGCCGGCATCGTTTCCTACGACGGCGAACAGTTTCACAGCCACCGGGGTCTCGGCCTGGTTGGCGACAACTTCTCCTCGGCCTCGGTCATCAACCGGCTGCGCGGCCACGCGGCAATCGGCCACAACCGCTATGCCACCAGCGGCGAGACAATATGGCGCAACGTTCAGCCGCTGTTCGCCGAGCTCGCCTTCGGCGGTCTGGCCATTGCCCACAACGGCAACCTGACCAATGCGGTCGCCGTGCGCGATCAACTGGTCCAGCGCGGCTGCCTGTTCCAGTCGACCAGCGACACCGAGGTTATCGTCCACCTCATCGCCACCAGCGAGTTGAGCGCGGTGGTCGACCGCCTGGTCGACGCCCTGAACCAGGTCAAGGGCGCCTACTCGGTGGTGGCCATGACCGACGACGCGTTGATCGGTGTGCGCGACCCCATGGGTGTGCGCCCGTTAATCCTCGGCGACATGGAAGGTGCGCCGGTGCTGACGTCGGAGTCCTGTGCCCTCGATATTCTCGGCGCTCAGTTCGTGCGCGATGTGGAACCCGGCGAGGTGGTGGTCATCAGCCAAAACGACATTCAAAAAATCAAGCCGTTCCCGCCGGTGCCCCAGCGGTTCTGCATCTTCGAGCATGTCTATTTCGCCCGCCCCGACAGCCGGGTCGAGGGCCAAAGCATTTACGAGACGCGCAAGCGCATCGGCGCCGAGTTGGCCAACGAATCCTTGGTCGACGCCGACGTGGTGGTGCCGGTGCCGGACTCCGGCGTGCCCGCGGCCATCGGCTACGCCGCCGAGGCCGGCCAGCCATTCGAACTCGGCATTATCCGCAACCACTATATTGGCCGCACCTTTATCGAACCGACCGACCAGATCCGCCACCTGGGGGTTAAACTCAAGCACAACGCCAACGTCGCCAGCCTGAAGGATAGGCGAGTGGTACTGGTCGACGACAGCATCGTGCGCGGCACCACCTCGGTCAAAATCGTCGAGATGGTGCGCGCCGCCGGTGCGACCGAAGTGCATTTGCGGGTCGCCAGCCCGCCGACCAACCACTCATGCTTCTACGGCGTCGATACGCCGTCGCGCGATAAGCTCATGGCATCGACCATGAGCGTCGACGCCATGGCCCAACACATCGGTGTCGACAGCCTGGCCTTCGTGTCCATGGACGGGCTGTACCGCGCCGTTGGCGAAGATTCCCGCCACAATCAGGCGCCGCAATACTGCGATGCGTGTTTCTCCGGCGAGTATCCCATCGCCCTGGTCGACCACGAGGGCGGCGTCGACCGGCGCCAGTTGTCGCTGTTGTCCGAGACTGATTGAGCATCGCGGTGGAACGGCGGCTCGACGGCCGCATCGCGGTCATTACCGGCGCGTCGCGGGGCATCGGCGCCGCTGTTGCCAAGCGCTTCGCCAGCGAGGGCGCCGAGGTCGTGCTGGTGGCACGCACCGTGGGCGGGCTTGAGGAGGTCGACGACGAAATCCGTGCCGCCGGCGGCAAGGCGGCCACCCTGGTGCCCCTCGACATGACGGACTTCCCGGCTATAGACCGGCTCGGCGGGGTCATCGCCGAGCGTCACGGGCGGCTCGACATCCTGGTCGGCAATGCCGCCATTCTCGGCGGCCTGCGGCCGACCGGTCATTTTCCACCCGACGAGTGGGAGCGGGTCATGGCGGTCAACGTCACCGCCAACTGGCGCCTGATCCGCTGCTTCGACGCCTTGCTCCGGGCGTCCGACGCGGGCCGCGTTACCTTCGTCACCTCGGGCGTGGCAGCCATGGCCGTCCCCTATTGGGGGGCTTACGCCGCAAGCAAGGCAGCGCTTGAATCGATGGTCCGCATCTATGCCGCCGAGGTCGATAAGACTAGCCTGCGGGTCAACCTGTTCGACCCGGGCGTGGTGCGGACCCGCATGCGCGCCGAGGCCATGCCCGGCGAAGACCCCCTGACCCTGACCCACCCGGACGATATCGCCGGCACCTTCGTCGACCTGTCGGCGCCCGACTGCCGGCGCAACGGCGACATTGTTAGGGCGTACTGACCAAACCCGTGCCTGACTTTCATTCCCATATGACTATAGTCATATGGGATAATTCCATGAAGACCATCAAGGCCTCGGAATTCAAGGCCAAGTGCCTGAAGCTGATGGATGAAGTGGCGGAGACTGGTCAGCCCTTGGTGATTACCAAGAATGGTCGGGCGGTCGCGCAGCTTGGCCCTGTCATCGCTCGTCGCCGCACGCTTG
>JAYZAP010000302.1:0-2976 GCA_036339655.1 Pseudomonadota bacterium
TGTTGGCGACAAAATACACAGTCATGGCGTTGCGCCCTCTCTATACCACTACAATCTGTGACACTCTCCGGCGACCATTGTAGAACCAAATGGCGGGCAGGAAAGAAGCTATCACGGTCACCCTCGACGAACCTACGGGGCACGTCGGCGACCGTGGCGCCGAGCCGGTCACGGGCCAAAAACTTAACCAATCGTTAACAAAGTTCACCTTAAAGTTAACGTTTTGGTGAAGTGGTCTACTTTCGATCAATGAAACCGTATCTCCGAACGCCTCAGTGGGTTAGCGACGATTTGCCTGGGTGGGCGCCCGCCAGTTGGCCACCTGGGCAATGACGTCGTCGAGCAGCGCGGCGGCCTTGGGCCGGGCCATAACGCGGGCGAAACAGGCACCGACGGCGGGGAATTCATCGGCTAGGTCGCGTGCCGCGCCCAGCCCGTAGTTGACCCAGACCGCCATGTGGAGATCGAGCAGGCTGAAGCGTTCGCCCAGGTGATAGGGGCCGTCGGCGGCAAGGAAACCATCGAGCACGGCCCAGCGCTCCCGCGCCATGGCCCGCGCGGCGTTCCTTACCCGTTCGGTGTCGGCCGGATCGAGGGTGTAGCGTTGGGGATAGTTCGAGCGCTTGTGGGCCGGCTGGATATCGCTGGTGTGGAAGAACAGGCGGCTGTAGAAGCGCCCGCGCAAGGGGTCGTCCGGCGGCGGCGCCATGTCATGGAGCTGGTGGCGGTCCGCCAGGTAGAGCATGATGGCGGCCGCCTCGTGCAAGGTCTCACCCTCGGGGGTTACCAGCGCCGGTACATAGCCCGCTGGATTAACGGCGAGGAATTCGGCCGTTCGGTGGTCGCCAGCAGCGATGTCCACATGGCGCAGTTCATAGGGCAGCCCGGCCTCTTCAAGCACCATCTGCGGCCCCACCGACCGGCTGACGCCACCGCCATAAAGAATATACATACCCTACCCTACTCCGCGTCGCGGCCCCTGGTCGATGCCGCGGTCTGGTTGAATAGGATTTTGCGCTCGGCCTCGCTGGGCGGGCCGCCGCGGCGAAACTTCTTGCCCAGATCAACGGCGCGCTGCACCGCCGGGCGCTCCTTGACCGTCTGGCGCCAGCGGCCGAGGTTGGGAAACGGGTCGAGGCACTGGCCCAACGGCTTGGCGATCAGCACCCAGGGCCAACAGATCATATCAACGATGGAATACTCGCCGACCATGTAGTCGCGGCCCTCAAACCTGCGGTCCAGCACCCCCAGACAACGGTCGTATTCATTGGCATAACGGGTCTTGGAATAGGTCCCGGCATCGTCGGGGGCGTAATTGACGAAGTGACTAAGCTGTCCTGCCATAGGACCCTGGTTGCCAACCTGCCAGAACAGCCACTCCAGGGTTTCACGGCGGCCCTTGGGGTCGGTCGCCATGAAGCGCCCGGTCTTTTCCGCCAGGTACAGCATGATGGCACCGGATTCGAACATGGTCACCGGCTCGCCGTCGACATCCGGGTCGACGATCGCCGGCATGCGGTTGTTGGGGCTGATGGCGAGGAATTCCGGCGTGAACTGCTCACCCTTGCCGATGTCGAGCGGCACCAGATTGTAATCCAGGCCCAGCTCCTCGAGCATGATGGCGACCTTCCAGCCGTTGGGCGTCGGCCAGTAATAGAAATCAAGCATGCGCCGCGCTCCTATTCGTCGCCAGCGACGACGGCGTCAGCCATCAGGGCGTCGATGTCGGCGGCCGCGAAGCCGCTGGCGGTCAATACGTCACGACTGTGCTCGCCGAGGCGGGGCCCGCCAAAGCGGTGCTCGGGCGGGGTTTCCGAAAAGCGGGCGGCGGGCCGCGCCTGGCGAACACGCCCGGCATGAGGATGGTCGGTCTCGACCACGGTCTCGCTGGCTACGAGTTGCGGGTGTCCGGCCACATCGCGGCGCCGCAGCACCGGGGCGCAGGGCACGTCCTCGGCCTCGAGCCGGGCCAGGCTTTCGGCGCCGGTCAGCCCGCGCAAGCCTTCCTGGGTCACTTTGAGACGGTCGTTGATGTTGTACTGGCGCAGTTCGACGGACGTGAAGCGCTCGTCCTCCAGGAAATCGGGCCGGTCGAGGGCGCGGGATAGCCCGGCCCATTCCTTGTCCGACTGGACGGCGACACTGATAAAACCGTCTTTGGTCTCGTAGATCAGGTCGATGAAGCTTTGCGCCCGTTGCTGGTCAACCTCGGTGTCGACGAACGTCTGGCCCGACATGTCGGACGCCCACAGGAACGAAACCACCGCGTCGAGCATGGAGAGACGGATGTGCTGGCCGCCGGCGCCGCGCGCGCGGGCCAACAGAGCGGCGGTGATGGCCTGGGAGCCGGCGAAGCCGGTAAGCTTGTCGGGCACGATGGTGCGGACCAGGCGGGGCCGCTCGTCGTCGGAACCGGCCTGAATTGTCGTCAGGCCAGACAACGCCTGGACCAGGGGGTCGTAGACCGGCTTGGCGGCATAAGGCCCGCGCTCGCCGAAGCCGCTGATCGAGACGTAAATGATATCCGGCGCCACCGCGCGGATGGCGTCCTCGCCGACCCCCATGCGCTCGACCACGCCGGGGCGGAAGTTCTGCACGAAGACATCAGCGCCCTCCACCAGCTTCTTGAGCACCGCGACGCCGCGCGGGTCCTTGAGGTTGATCGCCACCGAGCGCTTGTTGCGGTTGTTGTTGAGGAACGAGGCCGAGAAGCCGCCGTGGTAGGTCGATACGCCGCGGGTAAGGTCGCCGCCGTTGGGGTTTTCAATCTTGATCACGTCGGCGCCCTGATCGGCCAGGATCATGGTGGTCAGCGGGCCAGAGACCATGGAGGTCAGGTCGATGACCTTGATGCCGTCTAGCGGGCCGGGCATGGGCGGGGCTCCATGGGGTCGGGGTTGGACTACTGCAGACAGCTAAATACCACAGCCGGGGCCATTCGCCAGCTTGTCATGGCGAGCCCCGATGATTAACGTC
>JAYZAP010000303.1:0-2589 GCA_036339655.1 Pseudomonadota bacterium
GAAGAATTCGTTGTCGAGATAAACCATGACCGGACTGCCCGGCGATACCCGGCCGCCAAGGGCGAAACGGCCGGTGTCGTCGTACTCGACCGAATCCAGGGTCAGGCCGTGGGCGCCCATCAGGCCGACGCCGGTTTCCGGCGCTTGCAGCACGACAGTGGCGCCGACGCTATCCTTGGGAACCATCACCGCCAGGGCTTCCAGGCCGGTTTCGGCCGTGTTCTCGCCGTCGCTCGATGGGCGGTCCGGAACGGCGAGTACGACCACGGTTTCCGACTCGATGATTTTGCCCGCCGCAGTGTGTTCGGTCAGGGATAATTCGGTCGGGCCCGGCGCTATTGGCGCCTCGGGAACCACCGCCCATTCGCCCCTGGCATCGGCCGTGACCTCGGCGATGACCGTATCGCCCTCGAAAATTTGAACCTCGGCGCCGGGTTCGGCGCGGCCGGCGATGACGGCGGTGCCCTCGGGGCTGATGCGGACCACGTCGAAGCTCGGTGGTTCGGCCACGTACTCGGCGGGGATTGGCGCGGGTTCCATGTCCGCCGCCGCATCTGCTGCGAGCGGTTCGGAATCGCCGCTGACCGCCTCGGCCACCGCCGCATTTTCGGCGCTCTGGCGGGCGCTGTTCCAGATCAGGAAGGCGACGATCGCCAGGACGAGGATCGCGGCGACGGCAATATTGAACTTCACTGACAATCACCCCGATGGACGCCCGATGGGACGGGCCGAAGCTATACCATTCTTCGTGGGTCTGGCCAAGCAGTCGACTTGACGTGGCGCGTCGGCTCGGGAACACTTCGCTTTCTATGGGGGTTGTTTAGCCTGTACGAGGACTAGGACGATGTTTACGATTCGAGGGTTACTTCACACTGCCATACTTGGACTGTTCGCCATGGCCGTTTTCGCCGCGCCGGTCACTGCTGCCGATGACGCGGCCAGTATCATAAGCTATCGTCTGAAGGTCATGAGCGCGGTTGGTGCGCATATGGGCTCGATCGGCGCCGTGCTGAAGGGCGAGGTTTCGTTCAGCGGCCATGTCGCCGACCATGCCCGGGCGCTGCAGGCGGCGAGTATGATGACCGCGGATATCTTCCCGCCGGGCAGTGGTGACGGCGAAACCCGCGCCAAGGCTGAAATCTGGCAAAAATGGGCCGACTTCGAAAAGGCCGTCAAGACGTTCCAGGACGCCACGGGCAAGCTTGTCGAGGCCGCCGACAGCGGCGACATGGCTGCGGTGGGCGCCGCCATGGGCAATCTCGGCCAAAGCTGCGGCGGTTGCCACAAGCCGTTCCGCAAACCCAAGGGGTAGTGTCCCCGGCGTTCATAGGGAAACCCGCCGCCGTCCTGCTTGCCTGTCTCGCGGGGGCTGGCGGCGGCGGCGCCTGGGCGAATGAGTCAGCGGCGCGCGGCGAATACATCCTGCGCGCCGCCGGCGGCTGTGCCTGTCACACCGTATCCCGCGCCGACGGCTTTCTCGCCGGCGGCAAGGCCCTCGAAACGCCGTTCGGGGTGTTCTACAGCCCCAATATAACGCCCGACGCCGAGACCGGCATCGGCGGCTGGTCGGACGCCGATTTCGTCACCGCCATGACCGAGGGCGTGGCGCCGGACGGCTCGCACTATTTTCCAGCCTTTCCGTACCCTTCGTTCACCGCCATGACTGCCACCGACCTGGCCGATCTCAAGGCTTACCTCAACACGGTGCGGCCGGTGCGCCTGGCCAACAGGCCCCACGATTTGTCGGCGCCGTTCGGCTGGCGCTTCCTGGTGGCGGTCTGGAAGTCGCTGTATTTCGAGCCCGGCCCGTTCACGCCCGACCCTGATCGTTCGGCGATTTGGAACCGCGGCGCCTATCTCGCAAACGCCGTGGCCCATTGCGGCGAGTGTCATACTCCGCGCGATGGCCTGGGCGGGCCGGACCGCGAAAAATGGTATGCCGGCACCAGCGATGGACCCGAGGGTCGGCCGGTGCCCAACATCACGCCCCATGGCGCCACCGGAATTGCCGACTGGACCGCGACCGACATCGCCGGCCTGATCAAGACCGGCTACAAGCCCGACTTCGATAACGTCCAGGGGGTCATGGAAGAGGCCATCGAGCAGGGCTACAAATACCTGAGCGACGACGACCTGGCGGCCATCGCCACGTACGTCTCGAGCCTGCCGCCCATCGACAACGCCGTGCCGACCAAGTAGCCGCCCTATTCCGGCAGGTCGACTATCAATTCCATGCCGCCATGGCCATGCATACTGTCGTGGGCGGCGATGGTTACCTGGACCGTGCCAAAAGGGGTATCGGCACGCCCGAGAGACACCGAGTGAAGGGTTGTTCGTCCACATGGGGGTGGGCCAGGACGCGGGTTCCCAGCACGGCGCCGTCGGCGTCGCGGACCTCCCAACGGTCGGCGTAATGGTCTCAGCCGGTGTCGTCGTGGCATAGGGTTACACGGTAGCTGTAGACGCCGGGTGCGGTGCGGCTCTCCTCGACCCGGACGACAACGCCCTCGCCTCCATGAGCGGTGCTGTACAACGCCCCCACGGCACACAATATTACCAGAACCACCTGGAGACGTTTCATGACTGCGT
>JAYZAP010000304.1:0-2222 GCA_036339655.1 Pseudomonadota bacterium
GGAAACCGTTCTCGTCGTCGAGGTAGACCGGCCTTTGACCATTGGACGGTGGCGCGCCGGAGGCCTGTTCCGTTATCGACGGGGACGCTGCTTTCGCCGTGCGGCCAAAGGCTTCGACCCGCAGGTTGACAAACTCGACCCCGATGGTCTCGTCGGCGTGGCCGTAGGATGTCAGATGGTGGCTGTGGAAGTCAGCCGCGACGCTGTCCGGGTCCCACCAGCCAGCGCCCTCCGGCGTTATCATCGGGACCTGTAGTTCGTGGAACTGGCCGACGCAGCGCATGTCGGCCGAGACCCGGAAATAACGGTCGGCCTGGTCGATACCGTCGCGCTCAAGGGCGTCGTTGAGGCCGTCCTTGAGGACCGCGACGCGGACGCCGAGATCAGCTTCATCGACCTTAGCCAGGCGCCGCTGATAGGCCGCCTGAGCGGTGTGGCGGATATCCGACATGAGCAGCCCCTGGGCTGCGTAGACGCCGGGATTGCGCGGTACAAGAACCTCGGCCATGCCGAGATCGCGGGCCATGAACGAAGCATAGATGGGACCGGCGCCGCCGAACGCGAGAAGGGCGAAGCCGCGCAGATCGAAGCCGCGCTCCACGGACAATGTGCGGATCGCCTGGTTCATGCCGGCGGTGGCGACCCGCACCACGCCGAGGGCGGCTTGCTCGATGGTCAGGTTCAGGGGTTTCGCTACATTATCTTCGATGGCCTTGCGGGCGAGGGCGGCCTCGAGCGCCATTTCGCCGCCAAGATACTCGGCCGGGTCGAGAATGCCGAGAACCACCGCCGCGTCGGTAATGGTCGCCTGGGTTCCGCCCTGGCCGTAGCACGCCGGACCGGGATGGGCGCCGGCGGAATCCGGGCCGACCTGTAGGCCGCCGCCGAGATCGACCCGGGCGATGGAGCCACCGCCGGCCGAAATCGTCTCGATATCGAGGGTCGGCAGGCGCAATGGTTGGCCGTCCACCACCCGGCCCGCCACCGACCGCGGCTCGCCGCCGACGATCAGCGAGAAATCGGCCGAGGTGCCGCCCATGTCGAAGGTAACGAGGTCGGCGACATCAAGGGCGCCAGAGACGTCCGCTCCGGCGATGACGCCGCCAGCGGGGCCGGACAGCAGCAGCGACGCCGGGTTGGTTCGCGCCGCTTCGGGTGTTGCCACACCGCCGTCGGAACGCATCAGTCGCAGGGGCGCCTTGAGGCCGGCCTGGGCGAGGCCCTGGTCGAGGGTCGAAATGTAGCGGTCGACCACCGGCCCCACATAGGCGGCAATGGCCGTGGTATTGGCCCGAGGAAACTCCTCGATCTGCGGATTGACGTTGCTTGAGAGATAAATCGGAATACCGGGCAGGGCGTCTTCCAAGGCACTGCCGAGCATCTGTTCGTGGCCCGCGTCAAGAAACGAAAATCCCAGGCAGACAGCTACCGCCTCTGGGTTCAACGCGGCAACGTCTTTGGCGACCCGCTTAGCTTCATCGGGAGTCAGCGCCGTCACAACGGTGCCAAAGGCGTCGAGCCGTTCGTCGGTCTCGACAATCTGTGATCGCGGTACTACCGGCGCGGGCTTGCTCTGTTGCAGATGGTAGAGGTGCGGCCGCATCTGATCGCCGATCTCGAGCACGTCTCGCATGCCGGCGGACACCGCCATGACGATGCGTGCGCCCGAGCGGGTGAGGAAGGCGTTGGTGCCGACGGTGAAGCCGTGGACGAAGATGTCCACATCGGTCGGCGCAATATTCGCCGCCTGGGTAATCCTGTCGATACCCTGGGTCACCGCATCCGCCGTGCCCGGCGTCGACGGCACCTTGTCCAGGTGGGTTTTGCCGCTGTCGCCATCGATCAACACGAGATCGGTGAAAGTGCCGCCAATATCAGCCGAAAGGTAAATCATCGTTACTCATCTTTCCGACTTGCCGGGTGATGCCATAAAAATCCGCGCCCAATCCTATATATCATGAGGCGAGATTTGCCAGCCAGTTTCCGTTCTTGGTATAAGTTATGAACGATCACAGACAAGGAATCTGGAACTCATGGCCATTCGCCCATCTCTGCAAAAGGCCGACCCCAAGACGTTTTACGGCGCCAAGGACCAGCAGGAGCTGGTCGAGCGCTACGATGATTCGGCCGATGTCTACGATAAAGCCATGAGCAACGATGTTGGCTGGACCGGCCATATCGAATTGGCCGCCGTGGTCGGGCGTTATGTGGCGCCCGATGCC
>JAYZAP010000305.1:0-9209 GCA_036339655.1 Pseudomonadota bacterium
GAAAATGGGTTATCTGCACATCGACTGTCATCTCGATGCGGCGGTCGACTGGGGGGGTATCGAGATCACCAATGCCTCAGGCCCGCCCATGGCCCTGACGCTGCCCAACTGCAACGCCGAGAACATGGCCCATATGGGCTCGCGCAACGGGCTCAACCCCAAGGACTGGATGGATTTCTGGATAGACAACGATATACCGATTGTCCCCATGTCGGAGGTGGTGGAGCGAGGGGTCGAGACCTGCACGCGCTACATTTTCGATCGGGCGGCCGACGGCACAGACGCCATCTACTGCTCGTGGGACACCGACTCCATGGACCATAGCTGCATGCCCGGCACGAGCTGTCCGGAGAGTTTCGGCATCAAGGCGCGCGAGGCGATTCAAATCGCGCGCATCGCGGGCGAGTACGACGTGCAGGTGCTTGAGCTGGCGGAGCTCTCGCCAGTATTCGACGCCAGCCAGATCAGCATCAAACTCGCTTGCAATCTCATCTATCACTTCCTGGGCAGCCGAGCTGCGTATTTGCGCGGCCGCGGCGAGAGCCCGTAGGAGACGCATCCATGAACCCTGCCAAAGCATTCGCCCATCTGTTCTCGCCACTCGCCGGGGACGATGCCGACAACTATCGCAATCCGGCTCAAATTTCGTTCCTGCGGGCGCCGTTCGTGCCGGTGGACAGCGACGAGTTGAAGAAGTCGGACGCCGAGTACGCGTTCATCGGCGTTCCCTTCGACGAGGGCAACGTGGGCAAGCCGGGCTGCGAGGACGGCCCGCGGGATTTTCGGGTCGCCTCGCTTGACTACTTTCCCTACTGGTTCGAGTTCAACGTTGACCTCCATGGCTGCGCGGTGGACTGCGGCGACGTCTCGATGCCGAGGGTCAACCCGGCGCTGGCCCGCGAACGCATCTACGGGGCGGTGCTCGCCGCACTCGAGGCGGGCATGATCCCCATCCTGTGTGGCGGCGACCGCTCCATCTCCATACCCGCCACCAAGGCGCTCTCCGATTACCTGGGCCGCGACAAACGGATGGGCTACATGCATCTGGGCGCCCATCTCGACTTCGCCGACCGGTGGGCCGGCGAGAGTCATGTCAGCACCTGCGCCATGGCGCGGATCACCGAGCTGCCAAACCTCGCGCCCGCGAACGTCGCCCATATCGGCGCGCGCAACTCGTTCAACCCGAAGGACCATGTCGACCTGGCGAAGCAGCGCGGGGTGCGTTTTCACTCGATGTTCGAGGTGCTCGAGCGCGGCGTCGACGACGTCATGGACGAGGCGGTTGCGAGCGTCTGGCAGGGCACCGACGGGCAGTACCTGAGCTTCAACTTCAACGTTATGGACTCGTCCTGCGCGCCCGGCGTTACCGCTACCGAGCCCGGCGGGCTGGAGTCGCGCGAGATCATGCGGGTCGCGGCCAAGATCTCGGAGGCCAGCGGTCCTAGCGTCATCGATGTCACCGAGCTCTGCCCGATGTTCGACGTGAGCGGGTCAACCTCGCGCATGGCGGTGTGTGTGGTGCTGCGTATCCTGGCCGGCGTCGCCATGAAGAACGGCAAAACCCTGGATGAATCGGTCCGACGTCCGGGATGGCAGCACAAAAAGTAGACCGTCGAAAGACCAGCCCCAAGGGCAGGAACGCGCGGGCGCCACGCACTCGCCGGTCTACGACCACTTCAAGATCGAGGAAGACCTCTTCAATCAGTCCGTGACCAATCTGATCGATCAGACGGTCTCGGGCTATCGGCGCGCGTCAAGCTCACCCGGTGGAGCCGATCGAAGACCGGCACCCAGCCACGGATACCCTGCGCAATCGAAGCACTCTGGCCAAGAAAATTACAGCCGAAGAAGAGGCCGATGCACTGGAGATAGTCCGTGTTTGGAAGCCGGGGTAACGCCCTGCACCGTGACCTTTCAACCACACATCTCCTGATCGATAATTTTGTAAGGTTGGGTTGTCGCTGTCGTTGAATCGTCAACTTGCGGGTTTTCATCCGCGAGGTTGAAACCATCCAGTTGGTAGCGCCGCGGTTCCCCTGGCCCTGGAACGCCGGTACATTCATCTTTAAGATCGGACACCGCCGGCGTATCGCCGGCTCTAGGGGCTCACGCCATGACATCGAACGCCATCGCCACCATGGCCAACCCGGACCTCGGCGTTGCCGCCGGCGGACGCACCCAATGGAACACCCCGGAGACCCGGCGTTGGGGGTTCCATAACCTGCACCGCATCAGCCGCTACGGGCTCGGCCTGCGGTCGCGCGACGTTTTGGTGCTGAATCGCGACATCGACCACCGCATCGGCGACCTTGAACCGGTGCGGCGGATGACCGCCACGACGATGTTCTCGGGCCTCGCCGTGGTTCGCGGCAACACCTTGCTTTATGAACGATACGCCCCGGATTTCGGGCCTGACCGGCTGCACAGCATCCAGTCGATTACCAAGACCACCATCAACCTGATGTTCGGCCGGCTGGTCGAGCAGGGGCGGGTCGACTTGGACTCCACGGTCGCCGAGCACCTGCCGGAAATAGGCTCGGGCTATGCCGAGGCCAAGTTGCGCGATGTGCTCGACATGAATGTGGCCAACGACTACAGCGAGGACTACGAGGACCCGGCCTCGTCGGTGTTCAGTCACGAGGTTGCCATGGGTTGGCGCCTGCCCGCCCCCGGCGAGCCGGAAATCAGCACCCGGGACTACGTTTGCACCATCAAAAGCGACGACGTGGAAAACCGTGGCTCCGAGGCGCTCTACAAATCGGCCAACACCGATGTGCTCGCCTGGATCGTTGAGCGGCTCACCGGCCGGCCTCTTCGCGACCACCTGATCGATATCGTCGAGGCGGCCGGCCTGGAGCACGGTTTTCATACCTCGACCGACCGCGAGGGCATGCCGATTATTGACGGCGGTGGCTCGATGACTGCCCGCGACCTGGCCCGCTATGGCCAGATCTTCGTGCGTGGCGGCATGGGCATCAACCGCCAAGCGGTGGGCAGCCGGGCTTTCATCGACGAAGCGCGGACCGCCGAGTCCAAGCATTTCCCGCCGCCCCGGGAGTGGCTGCGCTATTGTTGCCACCTGCAGACCAACGGCCGCTGGGTCGGCCATGGCGGCTACGGCGGGCAATACCTGCTGGCCGACCCGGAGAGCGGCGTCTCGGTAGCCTTCTTCAGCGTGCTCGAGGACGAGTCGGGCTATGACCAGCAATACATCGGCGACACCATCCTGATGTGTCAGGACATTGCTGCCTTGCCGGTCGGGTAGGGCTCAGCCGGTGGACCGGCGCTGGGGGTGCACTCCAGGGCGCGCGACAAGGACCGTTATGACCAATCCCGGGCATCCGCCTCGCCGTCGAGTATCAGGCGATCCGCCGTCTCGACGATGCTGTCCGGCGTCAGCGCCGACTGAACGATGCTAGCCATAATTCTACTTTGCTGCCAATAAGTTAACGAGACCTTAGCGTTTATGAAGATTCTTTCGGCGGCAAAGCTTGCGTTCGCCGTAGGGACGACGCATGGTCGCAGCCGGGGAAAACCGCGAGCGGGGAGCAACGACAATGAGCGTAATTGCGGTTCAAGGCGCCGCGGGGGTCGATGACGTGCCCGGTCTCGGTCGGCTTGGCGAGCAGGCGGAACTGCGGTTTGCCACCACGGTCGACGAGCTCCACCGAGCCTTGGCCGGCGCCGACGTGATGCTGGGCTGGGACTTCGCCGCCGGCGGCCTCGACCAGGCCTGGGAAGTGGCCGGGGATTTGCGCTGGGTCCATTGGTGCGGGGCCGGGGTGGACGCCATGATGTTTCCCGAGCTGGCGGCCAGCGACATCGTGCTGACCAACTCCCGGGGCGTGTTCGACCTGGCCATGGCCGAGTATGTGCTGGGATTCATCCTCGGATTCGCCAAGCGTTTTCCCGAAACCCAGTTGCTCCAGTCTCAAGGCGTCTGGCGCCACCGGTTGACCCGGCGCATCGCCGGCGCCTCGGTATTGGTGGTCGGCACCGGCAGCATCGGCCGCGAGATTGCCCGGCTGCTTGGCGCCGCCGGCATGATGGTCTCCGGCGTCGGCCGCACGGCACGACCGGGTGATGGTGATTTTATCGCCATCCATAGCAGCGACGATTTGGACAATGCCCTTGGCAGTGCCGACTACGTGGTTGCCATTCCGCCGCTGACCGCCCATACGGTGGGCATGTTCGGGGCCGCCCAGTTCGCGGCCATGAAACCGACGGCACGGTTCATCAACATGGGCCGGGGCCGGCTGGTGGACGAGGCGGCGCTGGCCGCGGCCCTCGAGTCCAGCGATATCGCTGGCGCCGCCCTGGACGTTTTTGAGACCGAGCCACTGCCCGAGGCGAGCCCCCTGTGGGCCATGGCCAATGTCATGGTCTCGCCCCACATGTCAGGCGACTATGAAGAACATCTCGAGGACGTGGTGGCCCTGTTCGCGGCCAACTTCGAGCGCTATCAGGCCGGCCAGCCGCTGGTCAACGTGGTCGACAAGGTCCTCGGCTTCGCCGCCGGCTGATGGCGCCGCCGTTGACCCCGCCGTTGACCGCTGCCGAGATAGACCGGGCTAGCGCCTTGCTTGAGGCGGCGCGGCTCGAAGGCCGAACCATGACCGAAATTCCCGATGATTGCCGGCCGCGTAGCCTGGCCGACGGCTACGCCGTACAGGACCGCCTCGCCGCCCGCCTGGGGTGGGACGTGGGGGGCTGGTTCTGCGCCTGTACCAACCCGAACATGCAGCGCCCGCTCGGGCTGCCCAGCCCCTAGTGCGCCCGGCTGTTCTCAAAGTTGCTCCACGCCAGCCCGGCGACCGTGGCGGTGGCCGACCATCCGCCCCTGGTTCTCGAATGCGAATTCGCCTTCACCCTGGCTCGCGACCTGCCCCCTCGGGCGACGCCGTACCAACGCCATGAGGTCGAGGATGCGGTCGCCACGGTGCATCCGGCCATCGAGCTGGTCGCCGGCCATCTCGACGACTGGCCCAACCAGGACATCTGTTCGGTGATTGCCGACAACGGCACCGACGGGGCGTTGATTTATGGTGCCGGCCGGGCCGACTGGCGCGATTTCGACCTGGCCTGCATCACCGTGACCCTGACGATCAACGGACGGCGCCGGCGCCGCGGCGCCGGCCGCGATGTCATGGGCGACCCGGTGGCGGCGCTGGTCTGGCTGGCCAACGCCCGGCGCCAGGCCGGTGACGGCCTCAAGGCCGGCCATATCCACAACACCGGCACGGCGACGGCAATCTACTGGGCCAGTGCCGGCGACCATGCGGTGGCGGAGTTCGGCGCCCTCGGCGCGGCCCGATTGAAAATACGCTAAGCTCAAGTCTTCGAAGGGCAGGAGTTATCATGGAAAACCTTTGGCGCGACGACGACGCCCGGGCCATGGTCGCGGCCTATGAGGCCGACGGGGTGGGCGAAGATTTGGGTTTGCGGGTCTACACCACCCGGCTGCTCGGCGGTGATGCGCGCCTGGTGCTTCATGGCGGCGGCAACACCTCGGTCAAGACCCGGATGAGCGACGGCGTCGGTGGTGACGCCGAGGTGCTGTGCGTCAAGGGCTCGGGCTGGGACATGGGGTCCATCGAGCCCGCCGGCCTGCCGGCGGTACGGCTCGAGCCGTTGCGTTCCCTTCGCGCCCTCGACCGTTTGAGTGACGAGGAGATGGTCAACCAGCAGCGCCGCAATCTGCTCGATACCACAGCCCCCAACCCGTCAGTGGAAACTCTGCTGCACGCCTTCCTACCTCACAAGTTTGTCGACCACACCCATTCGATCGCGGTGCTGGCGGTCACCGACCAGCCCGATGGGGCCGAGCGCTGTGCCCGGGTGTTCGGCGACGCCATGGCTCTGGTGCCCTACATCATGCCGGGCTTCGCCCTGGCCAAGGCGGCGGCCGACATTGCCGACGCCAATCCCGGTGTCGAGGGCCTGATTCTGCTCAAGCACGGCATCTTCACCTTCGGCGACAGCGCCGAGGAAGCCTACGGCCGGATGATTGCCCAGGTCAGCCGCGCCGAGGCGTATTTGAGCGACGGCGCGGCCAAGACCTTTGCGGCGGTGGCCCTGCCCGGCGAGCTGTTGCCGGTAGCCCGGGTGGCAACCTTGCTGCGCGGCCTCACGGCCCAGGCCACGGACCCGGCCGAGGGCCTCTATCGCCGCATGATTCTCGACTTTCGCGGCGGTGACGCGGTGCGTGCCTATGTCGACGGGGCCGAGCTTCACCGCTACGCCAAGGTCGGGGTCGCCACCCCGGACCACACCATCCGGACCAAGAACACGCCGCTCATCGTGCCGCCGCCGGATGCTGGCCAGGCCGCCGCCTTCGAGGCCGGCGCCAGCGCCGCCCTTGACGCCTACGCGGTCGCCTACGAGACCTATTTCGCGCGCCACAACCCACCCCAGGAGACGCCCAAGACCATGCTCGACCCCATGCCCCGGGTCATCCTGGTGCCCGGTCTCGGCCTCTTCGGCCTGGGCAAGTCGGCCAAGGACGCAGCCGTGGCCGCTGATATCGCCGAGAATACCATTTCGGTGATTTCCCAGGCCGAGGCTGTCGGGCGCTTCGAATCGGTCTCGGAAGGCGAGATGTTCGATATCGAGTATTGGTCCCTGGAACAGGCCAAGCTGGGCAAGGGCGCCGAGGCGCCCCTGGCGCGCCACGTCGTCGCCGTGACCGGCGGCGCCGGCGGCATCGGGGCGGCCACCGCCGCCGCCTTCGCCGCCCACGGCGCCGAGGTCGCGGTGCTCGATGTGAATGGCGACGGGGCGGTGGCCACGGCGGCGGAGTTCGGCGGCCTCGGCCTGGCTTGCGACGTCACCGACCCGGCCGCCGTGCAAGCCGCGATGGACCGTGTCTGTGGGGCCTACGGCGGCCTCGACATCATGGTCTCCAACGCCGGGGCCGCCTGGCAGGGCCGCATTGGCGAGGTTGATGACGGGGTGCTGCGGAAAAGCTTCGAGCTCAATTTTTTTGCTCATCAGAGCGTCGCCCAGGCCGCTGTCCGGGTCATGGCGACCCAGGGCACCGGCGGCGTGCTGCTGTTCAACGCCTCCAAGCAGGCGCTCAATCCGGGGCCCGACTTCGGCCCCTACGGCCTGCCCAAGGCGGCCCTGGTTGCCCTGGTTCGGCAATACGCCGTCGACCACGGGGCCGACGGCATCCGGGCCAACGCGGTCAATGCCGACCGGATCAAAACCGGGCTTTACGGCGACGGCATGCTCGAGGAACGGGCCGCCGCGCGAGGGCTCAGTGTCGCCGACTACCTCGCCGGCGCCAATCTGCTCAAGCGCGAGGTCACCGTCGGCGACGTGGCCGCCGCCTTCGTCTCTCTGGCTTGCGCGCGCAAGACCACCGGCGCCATCCTCACGGTCGACGGCGGCAACATCGAGGCGGCCCCCCGGTGATTGGCCGATGATCTATCTGGTCCGTCACGGCGAGACAGAGTGGAACCGCACCGGACGCACGCAGGGCCAACTCGATTCGCCGCTCACCGAGCGCGGCCAAGCCCAGGCCCGGGCGGTCGGCGAGACCCCGGCCGAACTGACCAACGGCGCCAACGGTCTGGCCTTGGTGGCCATCCCCCTGGGACGCGCCATGGCGACGGCGACCATCATTGCCGAAGCCCTTGGCTCGCTAAACATAGCCACTGACGCGCGGCTCATGGAAATGTCCTGGGGCGAGTAGGACGGCCTGACCCACGCCGAGATTGAGGCGAACAATCCCGGCGAATTGGCCCGGCGTAAGGTGGGCTGCTGGGACCATCTGCCGCCGGGCGGCGAAAGCTACGCCACCACGGCGCTGCGGGTTGCCGGTTTTCTCGCCGATGTCGACCCGAACCGGCCCCTGATTGTGGTCTCCCACGGCGGCACCGGCAGGGTGGTTCGCGGGCTCTACGGAAAACTCAGCCGGGACGATATGCTCAATCTGGAGCAACCCCAGGACGCGTTTCACTTACTTCGCAGCGGTCAAATCGGCCGTATCGACTCCGGGGTTTAGGAGACGATAGGATAGGCCATGGCAAGTCATGCACATAACGAACCGGAATCTGACGCCGTCCTGCGCGTCAAGGCGATCGAGCAGTTGCTTACCGAGAAGGAACTGATCGACCCCGCCGCCATCGACGCCATCGTCGACCTCTACGAAAACCGCATCGGCCCGAGGAACGGCGCCCAAGTGGTTGCCCGCGCTTGGTCCGATGCCGATTACAAGGCGCGGCTGCTCAGCGACGCCAGCCCCGCCATTGCCGAGTTAGGCTATACTGGGGCCCAGGGCGAGGACATGGTGGTTCTTGAGAACACCGCCGAGGTCCACAACGTGGTCGTCTGCACCCTGTGCTCGTGCTACCCGTGGCCGGTGCTGGGCCTGCCGCCGGGCTGGTATAAGAGCTATGCCTATCGCGCCCGGGTGGTTCGCGAGCCGCGCGCCGTGATTGCCGAGTTCGGGCTCGTCATCGCCGATGACGTGGAAGTGCGGGTCTGGGATTCCAGCGCCGAAATGCGCTATCTGGTGCTGCCCATGCGCCCCGCCGGCACCGACGACCTCGACGAGGCCGCCCTGGCCGCCCTGGTCACCCGCGACGGCATGATCGGCGTCGCCGCGACCTAGGGGGACCGGGCATGAACGGCATTCACGACATGGGCGGCATGCACGGCTTCGGCGCCATTCCCATCGAACACGACGAGCCGGTGTTTCACGCCCCGTGGGAGGGCCGCATCTTCGGCATCAACTTCGTGGTCGAGAGTTTTGTCGAAGGCACCAACATCGACTCCGGGCGTTACCGCATCGAGTGCATCGACCCGGCCATCTACCTCAATTCCAGCTACTACGAAAAATGGACCCAGGCGTCGCAATCGGCCATCGTCGAAGCCGGTGTCTGCAGCCTCGAGGAAATCGAGGCGCGCATGGAAAAACTTCGAAGCGAGGCCGGTTAGTGGGCGCGTTGTCGCCGGAAGCTCTGGTCGCGGCGGCCATGGTTGGGGGCTCGGCGCGGCGCAATTCCGCCGGTGTCGAGGCGCGGTTCAAGGTCGGCGACAGGGTCATGGCGCGCGACATTCATCCCCGGGGCCACACCCGCCTGCCGCGCTATGTGCGGGGCAAGCCGGGAGTCATCGACCGGATTCAGGGGGTCTTCGTCCTGCCCGACAGCAATGCCATGGGCGAGGGCGAGCAGCCCGGCACGCTCTACGCGGTGCGCTTC
>JAYZAP010000306.1:0-4265 GCA_036339655.1 Pseudomonadota bacterium
CAGGATCTTGATGCCGGTGAGCAGGATCTTGCCGCGCCCAAAGAGATCGAGCAGCCGTCCCGGCGTCGCGATCAGCACATCAACGCTGCGGTTGAGCGCCTTTTCCTGGTCGCCCATGGAAACGCCGCCGATGAGCACGGCATGGGTCAGCTTGTGGTGCTTGCCGTAGATCTCGAAGTTCTCGGCAATCTGCATGGCCAGTTCGCGGGTCGGCGTGATGATCAGGGACCGCGGCATTCGCGCCTTGGCCTTGCCATCGGCCAGGATGTCGATCATCGGCAGGGTGAAGGCGGCGGTCTTGCCGGTGCCGGTCTGGGCGCAGCCCAGCAGGTCGCGGCCCTGAAGGGCCACGGGAATGGCTTTGCCCTGGATGGGTGTGGGTTCGTTGTAGCCGGCTTCGGACACCGACTGAAGAAGTTCCGGGCTGAGCCCGAGATCATCAAAAGTCATACAAATTTGAGGTTGTTTTCATGCCGTTCATTGGCGGCTCATTTGGTGGGTCATCTGACTGACCAACGTGCGCGGTGCATATATGAGGATGCCGGCCTACCGTGTCAACCGGGATTCGGTACCAGCCTTGGCGAACTCAAACGTCCAGATCGCCGGCGAATTCGGCGTTTTCCTGGATGAAGGCGAAGCGCAGTTCGGGTTTTCGGCCCATCAGGCTTTCGACCCGGTCGTCGGTCTCGGCCTTGGAATTGCGAGGCACCCGGACCCGCAACAGGGTGCGTTCGGCCGGGTCCATGGTGGTCGTCTTGAGCTGGGCCGCGGGCATTTCGCCGAGGCCCTTGAAGCGGCTGATCTCGATCTTGCCCTTGCCCTTGAAGGCGGATTTCAACAGCTTGTCGCGGTGTTTGTCGTCGCGGGCGTATTCGGTGACCGAGCCCTGGGTCAGGCGGTAGAGCGGCGGCACCGCCAGGAACAAATGCCCGTTGGCGATGAGCTGGGGCATCTCGCGGTAGAAGTAGGTCATCAGCAGGGCGGCGATATGGGCGCCGTCCACATCGGCGTCGGTCATGATGATGACCCGCTCGTAGCGTAGCGCCTCGTCGTTGTAGCGCCCACCCGAACCGCAGCCCAGCGCCAGCACCAAATCGCTGAGTTCCTGATTGCCGTGAAGCTTGTCGGCCGAGGCGCTGGCGACGTTGAGGATTTTGCCGCGCAAGGGCAGCACCGCTTGGGTCTGGCGGTTACGCGCCTGCTTGGCCGAGCCACCGGCGGAATCTCCCTCGACGATGAAGATTTCCGTGCCTTCGGCTTTGCCCCGCGAGCAGTCCGAGAGTTTGCCCGGCAGACGCAGCTTGCGGGTCGCGGTCTTGCGCGCGGTCTCGGTTTCACGCTTGCGCCGCTGGCGCTCGTCGAGGCGCTCGAGCACCAGTTCGAGCAACGCGTTGGCGGCCTCCGGGTCGGCGCTCAGCCAGTGGTCGAAATGGTCCTTGAGGGTGACTTCGACCAAGCGGCTGGCCGCCGGGGTCACCAGTTTCTCCTTGGTCTGGCCCTGGAACTGGGGCTCGCGCAGGAACACCGACAACATGCCGCGCACGCCGCCGGCGACATCGTCGGCGGTGAGCTGGGCCGCGCGCTTGTTGCCGGTCAGCTCGCCATAGGCCCGTAGACCCTTGGCCAGAGCGCTGCGGAAGCCGGATTCGTGGGTGCCACCCTGGGCCGTGGGCACGGTGTTGCAATAGGAATTGAGGAAGGTGGCGCCGACGAGTGGCCAAGCCATAGCCCATTCGATCCGGCCGTCGTCGCCGTTGGGAAAATCGGCCCGGCCGGTGAACGGCACTGTGGTGGTGCAGGCCTCACCCTCCAGGGTGGCGGCAAGAAAATCGGCGAGGCCGCCGGGAAAGTGCAGTACCGCCTCGGCCGGAGTGTCGCTGTCGGGCCTGAGAAGCGCGGCGTCGCAGGTCCAGCGAATTTCCACGCCGCGGAACAGGTAGGCCTTGGAGCGCGCCATGCGGAACAGGCGGTGCGGGTCGAAGCGCGGGTCGGCGCCGAAGATTTCCGGGTCCGGATGGAAGGTCACCGTGGTGCCGCGCCGGTTGTGTACGGCGCCGTCCGGGTTTAGCTCGCTGGTTGGTTCACCGCGCTCGTAGGTCTGGCGCCACAGTTTCTTGTCGCGCGCTACCTCTACGGTGAGGAAATCCGACAGGGCATTGACCACCGAGACGCCGACCCCGTGGAGGCCGCCGGCGGTGTGGTAGACCTTGTCGGAAAACTTGCCGCCGGCGTGGAGCGTGGTGAGGATGACTTCGAGAGCCGAGCGGTCCTTGAACTTGGGGTGGCGGTCGACCGGGATGCCGCGCCCGTTGTCGCGCACGGTAATCGTGGAATCGGACGCCAGTTCAACTTCGATGCGGCTGGCGTGGCCGGCTACCGCCTCGTCCATGGCGTTGTCGAGGACTTCGGCGAACAGGTGGTGAAGGCCGGATTCGTCGGTGCCGCCGATATACATGGCCGGGCGTCGGCGGACCGGCTCGAGACCTTCGAGAACCTCGATATCCTTGGCCGAATAGCCGATGCCACTGCCCTTTGCGGTCTTCTTGCCGCGCGACGCGGGCGCCGGGCTGTTTTGAAACAGATCAGGAGTACTTGCCACGGCCCGATTATAGGCCATGATTCATGGTTCGGCAACGCGATGCTGTGTCATACAGAACGAAATTCGCAACATGTAGTAGTTTATCGTGTATTACAGAAATAGCTCATAACATCCCGCAAAACCCCAAATTTTTGTCTTCAATCGGTTAACTGCCGGTGAACTGACCTGTCCGGGTGGCGGCGCCAATCAGGTTGACGATGAGCCGCCCGGCGGTCAGGGATGTGATGCCGTTGACATCGCGACTGGGCGTGATTTCGACGATGTCCATGCCTAGCACTGGGCCCTTGGCGACCAGGCCGTGGATCAGGGTGCGCATTTGCTGGAAGCTGACGCCGCCGGGAACCGGGGCGGCCACCGCCGGCATTTCAGTCGGATCGAGCCCGTCGGCGTCGACGGTCAGGTAGTAGGGACCGCCGTCGGGAATGCGGTCCAGCACCGCCGCCATGCCCATGGCGTGGAGGTCGTGGGCCGGGATCAGGTCGGCGCCGTAGGCCTCAGCGTCGCGCACTTCGCCGGTCCGGGCACTACCCTGGCCACGCAGGCCGATCTGGATGATCGGGCCGAACCAGTCGAGTTCGGCGGCCCGGCGGATCGGACTGGAATAGCCTTCGGTGGCGCCGTTGACCTCGTCGCGCCAGTCCAGATGGGCGTCGACGTGAACCAGGGTGATAGTGTCGTGCCCTTCGAAGGCGCGAAACACCGGGATCGGCACGCCGTGATCACCGCCGATGGTGATGATCATGGCGCCAGCACCGATGATCTTGCGCGCCGCCGCTTCGGCCCTGGGATAGTGGCTGGCGAAGTCGTGGTGATCTCCGGGCACGTCGCCGCAGTCGACCACCCGCACGGGCTTGCCGTCGAGCATGGTGCCGCCGAGATCGAAGTCGTACTGGTCCGGGCTCACGCTGATCCGCGCGGACTCGGCGCGCACCGCGGTCGGCGCATGGATCTGATCCTGGCCGCCGCCGCCCTCGTCGAAGGTATACGGGTCGCCGTACGGCATGCCGATAATAGCCACGTCGGCCTCAAGGGCGTCGAGATCGGTGCACAGGGGAAAATCCATAAAGGTGAGCAAGCCCTGGCGGGGTGGCACGGTGAGCGGCAAGGTCATGGCAACGTCCTTAGTGGCGGGAGGCGAGATTTCGTGTGATGTTATCGGCGCGTCTGGACATTATCCGATTATATAGGGGTATTTGATGGAGGCATATGAGCGTTTTGGGTAGGAGCGATACGCCGCCTGATGTACCGCATCGGGCAAGCGCCGCGACGCCCGCCAAAACGCTCATATACCCCACCGGAGGCCGCTCCCCCTTAAGCCGTGGCCGCGTTCCGCACCTTCGCCGATACCATTGTGCGTTGATTGGGGCATCGCCATGCGGTGCACGCCTAACCACCGATTAAGGGGGACGCGGTCAAATGGCGCTATATAACCGGACGGTGCTCTAGGAGGAGTCCAATGACTGAACAGCATTCCGAGAAACGCCGCGATCCGGTGATCCGTACCCTCGCCTTGCTCGCTGACGCCAACCAGTCGGGTGATATCTTCGGCGGCTGGTTGCTGAGCCAGATGGATATCTCCGGCGGCATCACCGCCCCCTGCCGGTTCAGTGGGATAGCAAACGAACCGGCCTGATTTCCAAAACGTCGATTTGAACGATCGTTCCAT
>JAYZAP010000307.1:0-10799 GCA_036339655.1 Pseudomonadota bacterium
AACCGCCGACCAACACCCGCAAATCCACCGGAAACCTCGAATTGAATAGCGTCTGACCCTAATTTAACGTATTGATATAGAACGATAATTATGTATTGTCAGACACTGTTTAATCGAGGCCTAGCACGTCGATCATGGAATAGAGGCCGGGGGGTTTGCCCCGAGCCCACAAGGCGGCGCGGAGCGCGCCCCGGGCATAGATGCCCCGGTCGGTGGCCCGGTGGGCCAGTTCGAGGCGCTCGCCGTCGGCGGCGAAGGTGACGCTGTGCTCGCCGACCACGTCGCCGCCGCGCAACACGCCGAAGCCGATGTCGCCGCGCTTGCGGGCACCGGTCAGGCCGTCGCGGCCCCGCGCCGCCACATCGTCGAGGTCGACGCCGCGCCCGGCCGCCGCCGCCTGGCCCAGGCCGAGCGCCGTGCCCGACGGGGCATCGGCCTTGTGGCGGTGGTGAATTTCGAAAATTTCGATGTCGTAATCGTCGTCGAGCGCCGCCGCGACCTGACGGGTCAGCCCTAGCAGCAGGTTGACCCCGAGGCTCATGTTGGGCGCCCAGACGATGGCCGTATGCTCGGCGGCGGCGGCCAGGGCGGCCTCCTGGCGACTATCGAGACCGGTGGTGCCGATGACGTGGATAGTGCCAGCCCGGGCCGCCATGGCGGCATGGTCGACCGTGGCGCCCGGACCGGTGAATTCAATCACCGCATGGCACGCCGCGCAGAGCGCCTCGGCGTCGTCGCCGACCACGACGCCAGCCTCGGGCAGGCCGGCCAGCACCCCGGCGTCGTGGCCCAGGGCGTCGCTGCCGGGACCGTCGATGGCCCCGGCCAGATGAACCCCGTCACGGCCCATCACGTCCGCCACCAGCATGCGCCCCATGCGCCCGCCGGCGCCGATAATGCCGATATTCATATCTGTCATGTGCCGCGCTCCCGGTACCGCCTCTAGCCGGCCTGTTTTACCTCGGGCGCGTTGTTTACGCTACTCGTGCAAATCGTCCCACAGTTCTTTGACCTTGGCGAAGAAGCCGGCCGACTGGGGGTTGGTCTTGTCGCCGCCGATGCTGTCGAACTCGCGCAGCAGTTCCTTTTGCTTCTTGGTCAGGTTGACCGGGGTCTCGACCGAGGCACGAACGTACATGTCGCCCCGGTTGGTGCTGCGCATGATGCTCATGCCCTTGCCCTTGAGACGGAACTGGTGGTCGGTCTGGACCCCGGCCGGGATGGTCACCCGGGCTTTTCCGCCGTCGATGGTCGGCACCTCAATGGCACCGCCGAGCGCCGCCGACGTCACCGTGATGGGCACCTGGCAGTGAATATTGGCGCCATCGCGCTGGAACAACCGGTGGGCGGCGACCGATAGAAAAATATAAAGGTCGCCCGACGGCGCGCCGCGCAGGCCGGCCTCGCCTTCGCCCGAGAGACGAATGCGGGTGCCCTCCTCAACCCCGGCGGGAATGTTCACCGATAGGGTCTTCTCGCGCTGCACCCGGCCATTGCCGCGGCAGGTCTCGCACGGGTTTGAAATGACCTTGCCGGCGCCCTGGCAAGTGGCGCAGGTCCGCTCGATGGTGAAGAAACCCTGCTGGCTACGCACCTTACCGGCGCCGCCGCAAGTCGAACAGGCGGTCGGTTCGGCGCCGCCGGCAGCGCCGCCGCCACCGCAATCGTCGCACACCACCGAGGTCGGAACGCGGATTTTGGTGTTCTTGCCGTGATGCGCCTCGTCGAGGCGGATTTCCAGGTTGTAGCGCAGGTCACCGCCCCTGAACCGGCTCTGGCCACCGCCGCGGCCGCCGCCGCGCTGGCCACCCCTGAAATCGCCGAACAGGTCGTCGAAGACGTCGGCGAAGCTCGAGGTGAAGTCGAAACCGCCAGCGCCGGGCCCGCCCTGGCCGCCCTGAAAGGCTTGATGGCCGTAGCGGTTGTAGGCCGCGCGCTTTTCGTCGTCTTTAAGAATTTCGTAGGCCTCGGCGGCCGCCTTGAACGCCTCTTCGGCATTCTTGTCACCCGGATTTCGGTCCGGATGGTGCTCCATGGCGAGCTTGCGATAGGCCGACTTGAGCGCCGCCGCGTTGGCATCGCGGCCGACACCCAGAACCTCATAATAATCGCGCTTTTCCATGGACACTCACTGACAGCCAAGCCGTGAACAACCGATGTGGCATCGGCCACCAACCCACAAACGAACCGCCCCGCGGTGGCGGGACGGCTTTATGTCGCTCGATACTCCCGAGGCGCGCCTCAGCCTGCCTCGCTCTTCTTGTTGTCGTCTTCGACTTCCTCGAAATCGGCATCGACGATAGTCTCGCCACCATCGCCGGACTCATCATCCGGAGCAGAGCTGGTTGCCTCGCCGTCTTCGCCGGCGTCACCGCCTTCGGCTTCGGCCTGGGCCTTGTACATGGCCTCGCCGAGTTTCATCGAGGCCTCGGCCAGGGTATTGGTCTTTTCCTTGATGGTCTCGGCGTCGCCGTCTTCGAGGACGCCGCGCAAGTCGGCCACAGCGGCCTCGATGGCCTGCTTCTCGTCGTCGCCGACCCGGTCGCCGTATTCACCGAGGCTCTTCTCAGTCGAGTGAATCAGGGCGTCGGCCTGGTTGCGCGCCTCGACCAGCTCGCGCTGGGCCTTGTCCTCGGCGGCGTGCTGCTCGGCATCCTTGACCATGGTGTCGATGTCGTCGTCCGACAGGCCGCCCGAGGCCTGGATACGGATTTGCTGTTCCTTGCCCGTGGCCTTGTCCTTGGCGGTGACGTTGACGATGCCGTTGGCGTCGATGTCGAAGGCGACCTCGATTTGCGGCGCTCCGCGCGGCGCCCCGGGTATACCGACCAGATCGAACTGGCCGAGCAACTTGTTGTCGGAAGCCATTTCACGCTCGCCCTGGAACACCCGGATGGTCACCGCCGTCTGGTTATCCTCGGCGGTCGAGAAGGTCTGCGACTTGTTAGTCGGGATGGTGGTGTTACGCTCAATCAGCCGGGTGAAGACCCCGCCCAGGGTCTCGATGCCCAGTGACAATGGCGTGACGTCGAGCAGCAGCACGTCCTTGACATCGCCCGTGAGCACGGCGCCCTGGATGGCGGCCCCCATGGCCACCACCTCGTCGGGATTGACCCCTTTGTAGGGCTCGTGGCCGAAAAACGTCTTGACCGCCTCGAACACCTTGGGCATGCGGGTCATACCGCCGACCAGAATGATCTCCTCGATTTCACCGGCATTCAACCCGGCATCCTTGAGCGCCTTCTTGCAGGGCTCGATGGTGCGCTCGATTAGCTCCTCGACCAAAGCTTCGAGCTTGGCCCGGGTGAGCTTGATGGTGAGGTGCTTGGGGCCCGACTGATCGGCGGTGATGAACGGCAGGTTGATTTCGGTCTGGACCGAACTCGACAACTCGATTTTGGCCTTCTCGGCGCCTTCCTTGAGTCGCTGCAGGGCGAGCTTGTCCTCGCGCAGGTCAATGCCCTGCTCCTTTTTGAACTCGTCGGCGAGATAGTCGATGATGCGTTTGTCGAAGTCCTCGCCACCGAGGAAGGTGTCGCCGTTGGTCGAGCGTACCTCGAAGACGCCGTCGCCGATTTCGAGAATCGAGACATCGAAGGTGCCGCCGCCGAGGTCGTAGACGGCGATGATGCCGTTGTCATGTTTCTCCAGCCCGTAAGCCAGGGCCGCGGCGGTCGGCTCGTTAATGATGCGCAGCACGTCAAGACCGGCGATCTTGCCCGCGTCCTTGGTCGCCTGGCGCTGGGAATCGTTGAAATAGGCGGGAACCGTGATGACCGCCTCGCTGACCGGCTCGCCGAGGTAGCTTTCGGCGGTTTCTTTCATTTTTTGCAGGATGAACGCCGACATCTGGCTCGGGCTGTAGGTTTCGCCCCGCGCCGCGACCCAGGCGTCGCCGTTGTCGGCCTTAACGATGCTGTAGGGCACCAGGTCCATGTCTTTCTTGGTCAGCGGGTCGTCGAAACTCCGGCCAATCAACCGTTTGATGGCGAACAGGGTGTTTTCCGGGTTGGTCACCGCCTGGCGCTTAGCCGATTGGCCGACGAGGCGCTCGTTGTTCTCGGCGAAGGCCACCATGGACGGCGTGGTGCGGGCGCCCTCGGCGTTTTCGATAACGCGGGGCTCCTGGCCTTCCATGACCGAGACACAGCTGTTGGTGGTTCCGAGGTCGATACCGATAACCTTGCTCATGGTCGTCCCTTTAATTCCTGGCCTGATTTCCCGGCCTTTTCTGTGTGTTCTGGCTTGATCGTACCCTGGGGACCGCCACGGTGCGGCGCGCAAGGCAACGCGAGGTATATAAGAACCACTTTAGGCGCCCGCAACCCCGTGATGGGCGATCAGCGCAGATTCTGCATATGTCCGACGGCCTATGCTTCGGTGTCGATATGGGGCGCCGCGTCGTTGTTGTCGCCGCCGCCCGAGTCATCGTTGCCACCCTTGGCGATACCGACCATGGCCGGGCGCAGCAGGCGCTCGGCGATGACATAGCCCGGCTGCATGACGGAAATCACCGTACCCGCCGGCTGGTCGCTGTCGGCGACCTCGAACATGGCCTGGTGAAAATTGTGGTCGAATTTTTCGCCTTCCGGGTCGATACACTTGATTCCGTGGCGCTCGAACGCGTTCAACAGCTCACGTTCGGTCATTTCGACGCCGGAAATCAAGCCGCCGAGGGCTTCATCGCCCCGAATTTCGTCGCTCAGGCTGTCCAGGGCACGGCGCAGGTTGTCGGCCACCGACAACAGGTCGCGGGCGAAGCCGGTGACCGCGTATTTGCCGGTCTCCTCGCGTTCGCGGGTGGTCCGACGGCGCAGATTCTCGGTCTCCGCCACCGCCCGCAGCAGCTTGTCGTTGAGTTCGGCGACCTCGTTGGCGAGGCGTTCGACCTCGTCCTCGGTTGACTCTTCAGCCGCGTCCCCGGCGGCGAACGCCTCGACCACAGTGTCGTCTTCGGCCTCGTCGATGGTCTCGTCCGGCGTCGCGTCGATGGTCCCAATTGGGACCGTATCCGGGGCCTCCGGTGTTTTCTTGTCCTGGTTCATTCAATTTTCCAATGATGACCTACTTAACCCAATAGGCGGCCAACGACCTTCGCCGTGTAGTCGACCATGGGAATAATGCGGGCATAGTTGAGGTGGGTCGGGCCGATAACGCCCACGGCACCGACGAAATTCGCCGACTCGCCCGACATGGGTGCCAATACCATGGAGCTGCCGGCAAGGCCGAACTCGGTGCTCTCGGCGCCGATAAAGATTTTGACGCCGTCGGCGCCGCTGGCCAGTTCGAGCAGGCGCATGAGGTCCTTGCGAGTATCGAGCAGCTCGAACAGCCGTCGGATGCGCTCCAGGTCGTCGACCGCGGTGACATCGTTGAGCAGGTTTCCCTGGCCGCGGACGATGAGAATGCCGTCCTCGTCGTCGCCGGCCCAGGTCGCAAGGCCAGCTGCGACCACCCGTTCGGTCAGGGTGTCGAGCTGGGCGCTGTGCCGGCTGAGTTCGTCCTCGACCAGCTGGCGGGCTTCCTCGAAGGTACGTCCGGTAACCCGCGAATTGAGATAGTTGGTCGCCTCGACCATGGTCGACGGCGTCATGCCGGCGGGCAGGTCGATGACTCGGTTCTCGACCAAGCCGCTTTCGGTGACGATGACCACCAGGGCGCGGCCCGGCGACAGAGGCACGAACTCGACGTATTTGAGCGGCGCCTCGGACTTGGGCGCCAGGACAACGCCGGCGCAGCTCGACAACCCAGACAGCAAGGTGGTGGCCTCGCCTAGCATGTCCTCGAAATTGCGTCCGGCGCCGTCGCAACGACTGTCGATGGCCGAACGTTCCTCGGGCGAAATGTTGCCGACCTCGAGGAGGCCGTCGACAAACAGCCGCAGACCGGTTTCCGTCGGCAGACGGCCGGCCGAGATGTGTGGCGCATAGAGCAGCCCGGCGTCTTCCAGATCGGCCATGACATTGCGGATGGTGGCCGGCGACAACACCGCGTTGAGGCGCCGCGACAGGGTGCGCGAGCCAATCGGCTCGCCGGTGTCCACATAGGCCTCGACGATATGGCGCAGAATGGCCTGCGAGCGCTCGTTTATTTCGTTTATTAGAACCATGGGGTCCGAGTGGTCAAACAGTCTTTGGTTTGCCGGGGGGAATGTAATAATCGCGTGGCGGCACGTCAACGCGGGCTTTGACGGCGCCAAGGATGCGCGCTAGCTTCCCGGCGCCGAACAACCCAACCCATGAGGCATACGATGAACCCATCCGGCATGCGCCCATCCGGCCGCGCGCCCAGCGAAATGCGCGCGGTCAGTTTCGAGACTGGCTTCGCCAAGCATGCCGAGGGCTCGTGCCTGGTGCACTTCGGCGACACCCATGTGCTGTGCACCGCCAGCGTCGACGAACGGGTGCCGCCGTGGATGCGCGATAGCGGGCGCGGCTGGGTCACCGCCGAATACGGCATGCTGCCGCGCTCGACCCACAGCCGCACCGACCGCGAGGCGGCGCGCGGCAAGCAGTCGGGCCGAACCCAGGAAATTCAGCGCCTGATTGGCCGCTCGCTCCGCGCGGTGACGAAACTTAGCGCCATGGGCGAGCGTCAGGTACGTATCGACTGCGACGTGCTCCAGGCCGACGGCGGCACCCGCACGGCGGCCATCACCGGCGGCTACGTGGCCCTGCACATAGCCTTCGGCGGTCTGGTGGAGAAGGGCGTCCTGGCGGCCAACCCGTTGATAAACCAAGTCGCCGCGGTGTCCTGCGGCCTGTACAAGGGCGCCGAGGTTTGCGACCTGGACTACGCCGAGGACTCCAACGCCGAGGCCGACGCCAACTTCGTGATGACCGGCACCGGCGGCATTGTCGAGATCCAGGGCACCGCCGAGGACGAGCCTTTCGCCCGGGCGCGCTTCATCGAACTGCTCGACCTGGCCGAAAGCGCCATTGCCGACCTCGCCGCCCTGCAACGCCAAACACTCGGCATAGAAAGCTAGACCGTTGGCCAGGCGGTTCTCCGGCAACCGGCTGATTATCGCCAGCCATAACACCGGCAAGCTGCGCGAAATTGCCGCGTTGATGGTGCCGTTGGCTATTGAGGCCGAGGGCGCCGCTGCCCTGGGCCTGGCCGAGCCCGAGGAGACCGGCGCCAGCTTCGTGGAAAACGCCGAACTCAAGGCCCGCACTGCCGCCATGGCCAGCGGCGCGCCCGCCCTGGCCGATGACTCCGGGCTGGTGGTGTCGGCTCTCCATGGCGATCCGGGCATCCATTCGGCGCGCTGGGCGGAAACCGGGTCGGGGCGCGACTTCGCCGCCGCCATGACCCGGGTCGAGGCCGAACTGGGCGACAATCCCGACCGAACCGCCCATTTCACCGCCGCACTCTCCCTGGCCTGGCCCGACGGCCATTGCGAAAGTGTTGAGGGCCAGGTCCAGGGCGTCCTGGTATTTCCCGGGCGCGGCACTCAGGGTTTCGGCTACGACCCGATTTTCCTGGCTGACGGCTACCACGAAACCTTCGGCGAAATGGCGCCCGGCGAAAAACACGCCATCAGCCACCGGGCCGCGGCCTTCGCCAAACTCATGGTAACCTGTTTCGGCGCCGCCCCATGACCGACACTCCGCTTATGACCGAAGTCCCTCGTTTGGCGGACTGGGGCAGCTTCGGTGTCTACATCCACTGGCCGTTCTGCGCCTCCAAGTGCCCCTACTGCGACTTCAACAGCCATGTGCGCGAGCGCATCGACGAGCCCCGGTTCGCCGCCGCCCTCTGCGCTGAAATCGTCCATTTCGCAGCCGAGACCCAGGGCCACGAGGTTACCAGTGTGTTCTTCGGCGGCGGCACTCCCTCGCTCATGACGCCGGAGACGGTAGCGTTAGTCCTCGACCGGGTGCGTGGCACCTGGACCATGGCTGACGATGTGGAAATCACCCTCGAGGCCAATCCGTCGTCGGCCGAGGCGGCCCGCTTCAAGGGCTACCGCCAGGCCGGAGTCAACCGCCTGTCCCTCGGCGTCCAGTCCCTCGATGACGATGCCCTCAAGTTCCTCGGGCGAGCCCATGACGCGGCCCAGGCGCGGGCCGCACTAACCATGGCCCAAGCGGCGTTTTCGCGCTTTTCCTTCGACATGATTTATGCACGGCCCGACCACGCTGTCGCCGATTGGCTGGCCGAACTCCATGAAGCCCTGGACCTCGGTGGCGACCACCTGTCGCTCTACCAGCTTACCCTGGAGCCGGGCACGCCGTTCCACGCCCGCGCCGCCAGGGGCGAACTGGTGGTGCCCGGCGGCGATGACGCGGCGGCGCTCTATGAGGCAACCCAGGAGGCCCTGGCCGGGGTCGGTCTGGCGGCCTACGAAATCTCCAACCACGCCCGGCCCGGCGCCGAGTCGCGCCACAACCTGACCTATTGGCGCGCCGGCAACTACCTGGGCATCGGCCCCGGCGCCCACGGCCGCCTGACCATGGACGGCACCACCACCGCCCTGCGCCAGCGCCGCGCCCCCGAGGCCTGGCTCGGCGATGTCGAGACCAAAGGCCACGGCACCACCGAGCGCGAAACGGTTGAACCGAACGCCCGCGCCGCCGAGGTCCTGATGATGGGCCTACGCCTCGCCGAAGGCGTCCCCCTGGCGCGGGTGAAAGCCCGCTCCGGTTTGGAATTCAGTGAGGTGGTGTCCGAAGACCGGTTGGCACCCCTGGTCGACGGCGGCCTGCTCACCACGACTGACAGCCACATTCGTGCGACCGCCGCAGGTCGTCGCGTCCTTGACTCGTTGCTAGCCGCCTTGCTCGCCTAAAGAACCTATCTAAAACCCCGCGAAGTTGTCGGGCGCCTCGCCGACCACCACCGGGCCCTCGGCGGTGACTTCGAGGACGGCGAAACCGCGCTGGTTGCCGCCGTCGGGGGTGAAGCGGAGGATGCCGTCGACGCCGCGGAAGCCGCGGGCCGAGGTCAGGGTCTCGGCGCTGAAGCCCCGGCCGTCGGGTAGCCGGGCCAGGGCGCCGGCGAGGGCCACCGCGTCATAGGCCAGGGTCGCCAGGCGCGGCGGGGCATAGCCGAAGGTGTTCTCGAAACGGGCCTCGAATTCAGCCCGCGCGGCCGGCGGCCCGGCCGCATACCAGCCGCCGTAAAGCGCCGGTTCGCTGGCCAGATCGGCGGTTTCCCACTGGTTGGTGCCGAGCAGCCGGACACCGGGGCTGTTGATGTCGAAGTAGGGAAACAGCGGCGCGATGGTCAGCAGCCGGGTGCCGCCCTCGGGCAACAGCACCGCATCGAAGCCGGTGGCGCCCAGGGTGTCGATGTCCTGGAGTGCCGCCAGGTCGGCCCGCGCCGCATCACTGTCGAGGCCCAGAAGCCGCTTCCGTTCGGCCAGCAGGGCGGCATGGCGAACGTCATAATTGGCCAGAAAGCGGACAATACTCTCCACATCGGAGGCGGCTCGCACCTCGGCCGGGTAATAGACCGGGTCGACCAGCACGGCGTTCTGGTTGCGGGTCGCCTCGACCACGGCCCGGACCATGGTCTCGCCGTAGACGCTCGACGGCGCCAGGGCGGTGAACCACTGGAGGCCGCGGCCCCTGGCGAAACCGACCACCCGATCGACCTGCTGGGCCGGCAGGAAGCCCATGAGGTAGACCCCGGGCCGGGCCACGGTGCGATCCGACGAGAAGGCGATGACGTTGACACCGGCGTTCCGGGCGAGCGGCGCCATGGCGTCCACCGAGGCCGAGAACAGCGGCCCGACGATCAGCCGGGCGCCGTCGCCGAGAGCCTGGGCAGCGGCCTCGGCGGCGCCTTGAGGGGTGCCGCCGGTGTCGCGCGGCAGCAGCACCACGTCCAGGTTGCCGACGTCGAACAGGGCCAGCTGGGCGGCGTCGAACAGGGCCCGGCCGAGCTCGGCGGAGGGACCCGACAGAGGCAACAGCAAGCCCACGGAAACCGGCCCCGGCGGCAACGCCAAGGTCGCCGGCGGAAGTTCCTCGGCCGGCGTCGCGGCGGGAGCTACCGGTTCGATGGCCAGGGCCGGGACAAGGGGCTTGGCAATAATCGCTTCGGTGACCGGTTCCGGTGGCGTCTCGGCCAGGAGCGCATCAACAGGCGCGGCCACGGTCGCCTCGGGCGGCGGTGTTGCTTCAACCTGGGCTGTGCTGGACAATAGCGTCTGGGGCTGGCACCCGGCTATCACCACCAACGCCATTACCACCAAGGGGGCGAGCAGCCATGGCGCGACCCGGATGGGCGACGAAGACAGCGGCTGAAGACGCGGTGTCACGGCCTGTACACCTGATTCCTGTGAGCTGATGCCAACAAATTCCATAGACGACAACCACCAGGGTAATCAGGGCGGCGGCCGAAGTAAACGCCGCGCCGGACAGTCGTCCCATGAGGCGGACAATGGACGACCTCTGGCGGCCGGCCTCTATGTAGTTGCCACCCCCATCGGTAACGCTGCCGACATCTCCCTGCGCGCCTTAGACGTATTGCGCGGCGCCCATGTGGTGGCCTGCGAAGATACCCGTACCACCGGCACGCTGTTGGCCATGCACGGCATCAAGGCGCGGCTCACCGCCTACCACGAACACAATGCCGAGCGCGCCCGCCCGGCGCTGCTCGAACGGCTCAAACGGGGCGAGGCCGTGGCCCTGGTGTCGGACGCCGGCACGCCGCTGATTTCCGACCCCGGTTACCGCCTGGTCGGCGAGGCCCGCCATGCCGGCGCCACCGTGACCCCGGTGCCCGGCGCCTCAGCGCCCATCGCCGCCCTGAGCATCGCTGGCCTGCCTACCGACCGGTTTCTGTTC
>JAYZAP010000308.1:0-2643 GCA_036339655.1 Pseudomonadota bacterium
ACCGCCACCTTAAGGCCTTCGAACACCGCTTCTTCGGCGGTGCGGGGCGTCAGGCAGTCGCCGACCATGTGGACCTCGATGTCGAGGCCGTCGAGGGCGGTTTCCAAGCTGTCCACTGAATCGTGGCCCTGGGCCAGGACCAAGGTGTCGATGCCCTCGAAAACCAGGGCCTCGCCACTGGCGGTATGCTGCATGTAGACCGTATCGGCGTCGGCGCCGAACAGCCGGGCGTAGGGTACCACCGTGACACCAAGGCCGTGGAGCACGCCGTTCCAGGCGTCGCGCACGTAGAACGGCAAATGTTCGCCGGCGACCAGGCCGGTGACCGCCAGTTTGACGCTGCAGCCGTCACGCGCCAGCTTCTCGGCGATGCCGAGGCCGATCCAGTTGCAATGCCAATCGGACACCACCACCGAGCCGCCGACGTTGGCCTCGCCCTTGAGCACCTGCCACGCGTCGACCACATGGGCCTCGTCGCCGCCCTCGATCTCGGGCCAGTGGGGCACGGCGCCGGTGGCGATGATCACCACGTCCGGCGCCTCAGCCTCGACCAGGGCGCGGTCGACAGTGGTGTTGGTAAGCACCGTGACCCCGGCGAGTTCGACCTCGCGGGCGAGGTTGGTGACGATGCCGCCGAACTCGGCACGGCCGGGCAGAAGCTGGGCCAAGAGGGCTTGGCCGCCGAGCCGGGGTCCGGCCTCGTAGAGGGTCACCCTGGGGCCCCGTTCGGCGGCCACGGCGGCGGCCTTCATGCCACCGGGTCCGCCACCGATCACCATGACGGACTTCGGCGCCGCCGCCGGTGTCTTGGTGCCGAAGCGAAGCTCGCGGCCTGTCTCCGGGTGCTGGATGCAGGAGATCGAATAGCCCAGGTGGAAGTGGCCGATGCAGGCCTGGTTGCAGCCGATACAGGCGCGGATATCGGCGAGCCGCCCGGCCGCCGACTTGTTGGCCAGTTCCGGGTCGGCGATCATCGCCCGGGTCATGCCGCACATGTCGGCCTGACCGGTGCTCAGCACCTGCTCAGCGATTTGCGGCTGATTGATGCGCCCGGCGACGAATACCGGAATTTCAACCTTGGCTTTGACCGCCGCGGCGAACGGCGCCACGTAGCCGGTGTCCACACTCATGGGCGGCACGATGTGGACCGCGCCACCGACCGAGGCCGACGAGCCGGCGATGACGTTGACGTAGTCGAGTTCACCGGCGAGGGCGGCGATGGCCTCCAGGGTCTCGGCCTCGTCGAGGCCGTCCGGGTCTTTTTCGTCGCCGGAGATACGCAGGCCCAACACCATATGATCGCCGCCGCCCTGGCGGCAGGCTGCGATGGCCTCGCGGAAGAATCTCAAACGATTTTCGAGGGAGCCGCCGTAGTCGTCGTCACGGCGGTTGACCCGGGGATTGAGGAACTGGGCCAGCAGGTAGCCGTGGCTGGCGATCAGCTCGACGCCGTCGATGCCGGCATCAAACATGCGCCGGGCGCCGGCCCTGTAGCCCTCCATGATTTCGCCGATCATGACCCGGCTCATGGCCCGGGGAATGACGTGGAAGCGCTCGCTGCGGGTCGCCGACGGGGCATAGGCCACCCGGAGGGCGCCGTCGTCGGCGTCCATGACCTCGCGGCCGGGATGGAACAACTGGGCGATGACCTTGCAGTCGTTGGCGTGGCAGACCTCGGCGATGCGCCGGTAGCCGGGAATGCAGTCGTCGTCGAGGGCGGTCAGGATATGGCTGGTGTACATGGCGGAATGGTGAATCGCCGCCACCTGGAGCACGATCAGCCCGGCGCCGCCCTCGGCCCGGGCCTGGTGGTAGGCGACGAGGCGGTCGCCGACCATGCCGTGGTCGGGCAGCATGGTGTCGTGACCGGTGGAAAAAATCCGGTTCTTGATGGTCATGGGGCCGATGGTGAGCGGCGAAAATAGCGTGGGAAACGGCGTTGACGTCATGTGCTGCGGCCATCGTGCAAGTTTCGCTATCGGCACCTTAACGCTGGCTTGGCGTCGAGGCCAAGCATCTATGCGCAGCGGCGTGCTGTGATACAGTCCGCTGGGTGCCAATGCTAAGGAGGAGCCCGCCATGGCCTTGCATTTCTCGCGCGACGAGTTCGCCGCGCGCACCACGGCGGCGCGCCATGCGTTGCGCCGTGCGGGCCTCGATGCGCTCCTCATATTCGGTCAGGAAAATCACTACTACCTCACCGGATTCGATACGTCGGGCTATGTCTTCTTTCAATGCGCCGTGCTGACCGCCGACGACCAGCCGATCACCCTGCTGACCCGGCTGCCCGATTTTGAACAAGCCAAGCGGACCTCGGTCATTGAAGACATACGTCTTTGGTATGATGCCGAAGGAGTAAATCCGGCTGACAATCTCAAGGACATTCTCGCCGAGAAGGGTCTCGCCGGTGGCCGGGTCGGTATCGAGATCAACACCTACGGTCTCACGCCGGCCAATTACATCAATGTGGCCCAGGCCCTGGAGGGCTGGTGCGATCTGGTCGACGGCTCGGGAATCATCCAGGCCCTTCGCATTATCAAGTCGCCGGCCGAACTGGGCTACGTGCGCCGCGCCGCCGCCATCGCCGACGCTTCCCTGCAAGCGATGATCGATGCCGCCGGGCCGGGGGTCTTCGAAGGCGAG
>JAYZAP010000309.1:0-4266 GCA_036339655.1 Pseudomonadota bacterium
CCGGGGATCGACGGAATTCTGGAAAGCTAGGGCGTTTTCCGTTCATATAGAGTCATTTGATGGAGGCATATGTGCGTTTTGGGTAGGCGCGGTGCGCCGTGCGATGTACCACATCGGGCAAGCGCCGCGACGCACTCCAAAACGCACATATGCCTCCATCAAATGACCCTATATGATCGGAAGACGCTCTAGCTGCACAATTCGAGAAAATGGGCGGCGGCGGCGATTTCCCCGCGTAACCGTTCACCTTGCGCTTTTATTTCCGGGTCGAGACCCCAGCGTTCGCCCTGGTACGTCTCGTCAATACGACTCAGGCGCCAAGCCTGCTCGGCATCAATGCGGCCGTCCGCCAGGGCCAGGGCGATGATCAGGGAACCACAGGACGCGGTAATTGTGTGAAGCGCTGCCAGGACCGGCGTAGAAAATTCGGCGACCAATTCCCGCAAGACCGCCAAGACGTCCTCGGGCTGGCCGGCGGCCGTCAATTCCTCGGTCACCACCAGCCGGGACCCATGACGGTCCGCCAGCCAGTCAAGCAAAGGCTGCCAGCCGTCCGCCTGGCGGGCGGCAAGCTCAACCGGACTCGCCGCGCGATAGCACAGCAAATCGGTCGCGCCGAAGGCGGCAATTTCGTCTATCACACGGTCGCGATGGTCGGACACACGGTCTATGGTGGTGGTCGCCAGACGGGTCAGGGGCATGGTGTCGGGCTCGATAGTCTCGCCCTGGGCCGCCCATTCCACGGCCACGGCTTGGGCAAGGTCGACATTTCCGAGAACCAGCAGGCGGCTCGCCGGAGTCTTGACCGCCCGTCCGTCGAGTTCGACCGTATAGCCTCCCTCGCCCACACCGGCAACGGCATCGCGGTAGACCCGTTTCACAGGACGGCGATGGCGTCTGGCAGGTCGTCGAAGCTGTCGACAATGGTCCGCGCGCCGGTCGCCCGCAGCTCATCGACCTCGTGGTAGCCCCAGGCGACGCCGATCGCCGAGGCCCCGGCGCTGACCGCCATTTCCATGTCGAAGGTAGTGTCGCCGATGACCACGGTCTCGTCAGGCGGGACGCCGGCCTCGGACATGGCGTTCTGGACCAAGCCGGGATGGGGTTTGCTCGGCGCGTCGTTGGCGGTCTGCAGGGTGTTGAAATGGTGGGTCAGCCCGACCCGCTCAAGGGTGAGCTGCAGGCCCCGCTGGGATTTTCCGGTGGCGACCCCCAGCAGGTAACCGGCCACGTCGAGGGCGGCGACGGCCTCAGCGGCGCCGTGAAACAGCGGCTCGTCATGGTCGGGCTGGAGACGGAGCGCGCGAAACGCCTGGCTGTAATCCTCGACCAGGGACGTGCGAACCCCGAAGTCGCCGCCCGGATGAAGTTCCGCCATGGCCACGGCCGGCGACAGGCCCACCGTGCGGCGCAAGGTGCGGGCATCGGGCACCGCCAGGTTATTGCGCGAAAACGCGCTGCCCATGGCCGCCACGATATTGTGCTGGCTGTCTACCAGGGTGCCGTCGCAATCAAAAACGACCAATCGAATCAAAATATTACCTCGGCAAAGGGGTCGTTGGTGTCATTGGCGTCGAAACCAAAAAGCTTCCAGGTCTCGGCCATGTGGCCGGGCAGCGGGGCGGTAACGCCGACCACGCCGCCGCCTCGCCTGGGCAGCTCGATAGCGCGGGCATGAAGGTGCAGGGCCTTGGACGGAACCCCCGACAGAAAGGCCGCGCCACCGCCGTACTTGCCGTCGCCGAGGATGGGCGTGCCGATGGCCGCGCAATGGACCCGAAGCTGGTGGGTGCGCCCGGTGCGCGGCCTGAGCGCCAGCCACGCCGCCTGGCGCCCGACCCGGTCGATGACCGCGAAATCGGTGACCGCCGCCTGGCCGTCGCCGTCCCGTTCCATGCGCTCGCCCCGGGCTCCGGCCTTCTTGGCCAGGGCCAGATCGATGCGGCCCTGGTCACGCTCGTGCTCGCCGACCACCAACGCCCAATAGAGCTTGTTGACCTGCCGGCCTCGAAACGCCTTGCCCAGGCGGTTGGCGGCGGCGGCGCTGCAGGCCAGCACCAACACGCCCGAGGTATCCTTGTCGAGACGGTGGACCAGACGCGGGCGCTCGCCGCCCTTGTCCGCCAGAGCTTCGAGCATGCCGTCGAGATGGCGGCTGGTCTTGCTGCCGCCCTGAACCGCCAGGCCCGCCGGCTTGTCGATGACGATGACGTCCTTGTCCTCGAACAGCACCCGGGCGCGCAGGTCCTTGGCGTCGTGGGCGCTGACGGGCGGACGGAGCCGGGGCTTGGGGGTCGCGGCCTCGCCAAGCGGCGGCACTCGAATTGCCTGACCCGGCCTGAGCCGCTCGCCGGCCTTGACCCGGCCGCCATCGACCCGCACTTGGCCGGTGCGCAGGAGCTTTTCCAGGCGGCCATGGCTGAGACCGGGATAATGGCGTTTGAACCATCGGTCGAGGCGGATGTCGGCCTCGTCACGGGCGACTTCGCGGGTCTCCACAGCGGTCATTACACCGCCAGCCGCACGGCGGCCATGCCGGCCATGAACCCGACCACGGCCAGCACCACCGAGCCCAGGACGTACAACGCGGTTCCCACCAAGTCACCGCGATGGAACAGCACCACTGCATCGAGCGAGAACGCCGAAAACGTGGTGAAGCTGCCGAGAATACCGATGACCAAGAAGGCACGAAGGTCGCCGCCAATGTTCCACACCAGGGCCATCATTTCGACCAGGGCGCCGAAGACAATCGACCCCAGCACGTTGACCGCCAGGGTGCCGTAGGGAAACCCGGCGCCCAGCCACATGCCGACGCCGGCCATCATGAGATAACGCGCCACCGCGCCAAGGGCACCGCCGGCGGCAACCACCAGAACCGTACTCACCCGTCCCCCTCCTCATCATCGCCGCCGGGGTCGCCGCGCCTGTCGCGCAATTTTTGCCAATAGGCCAGACGCTTGGTCACGTCGCGCTCGAAACCACGCTCGGTGGGACGGTAATAGGTCTGTCGGCGCATGTCGTCGGGGAAATAATCCTGGCCGGAAAAGCCGTCGGCGGCGTCATGGTCGTACTGATAGTCGGCGCCGTAGCCGAGCTCCTTCATCAGGTTGGTGGGGGCGTTGAGAATGTGCTTCGGCGGCATCAGCGAACCGCTGTCCCTGGCATCGCGCCGCGCCGCGCTGAACGCCTTGTAGGCAGCGTTGGACTTGGGCGCGGTGGCGAGATAGATGACGCATTGAGCGAGAGCCAGATCTCCCTCAGGACTGCCGATGAATTCGTAGGCCTGCTTGGCCGCCAGAGCCTGCACCAGAGCCTCCGGGTCGGCTAGGCCGATGTCCTCGGAAGCGAACCGCACCAAGCGGCGGAGGATGTAGAGCGGCGCCTCGCCGCCGGCCAACATGCGCACCAGCCAATACAGCGCGGCATCGCAATCGGAGCCGCGCAACGATTTGTGCAACGCGCTGATGAGATTGTAGTGGCCTTCCTGGGACTTATCGTAGAGCGGTGCCCGCTGCTGCACCGCTTTGCCCAGGCCCTCGCGGTCGAGCACCGTGCCGGGCGCCAGGGTGAACAGCTCCTGGGCCAAATTAAGCAAATAGCGGCCGTCACCGTCGGCCATGTCGCGGAGCGCCGCCCGGGCGCTGTCATCCAACGGCAGGTCGCGCTGCTCTTCACGCTCGGCCCGCGCCAGCATGTTTTCCAGGGCCGCATCGTCGAGCCGGCTCAACACCAGCACCTGGCAGCGTGATAACAGCGGCGCGATGACTTCGAAGGACGGGTTCTCCGTGGTGGCGCCGACCAGGATTACCGTGCCGTCCTCCACGAAGGGCAGCAGGCCGTCCTGCTGGGCCCGGTTGAAGCGATGAATTTCGTCGATGAACAGGACCGTGCCCTGGCCAAGATCACGGCGCTCGCGGGCGCGGGCGAAGACCTTGCGCAAATCGGCAACCCCGGCGAACACCGCCGACAAGGGTTCGAAGCTGTGGTCCGTGTGGTCGGCGATGAGCCGGGCGATGGTGGTCTTGCCGCAGCCCGGCGGTCCCCAGAACAGCACCGAGGCGAGCCGCCGTTCGGCCAGAGCCCGCCCCAGGGGTGCATCGCTTGTCAGAAGATGGTCCTGACCGACGACGTCGGACAGGGTTTGCGGGCGCAGGCGGTCGGCAAGGGGCCGCGGTGCATGGGATTCAAAAAGCGTGGTCATGAGCGCCGCGACCTGTGGGGACGTGCCCACTAGGCATGCTTGAAGTCTAGCCCTCGGCCTCGTCG
>JAYZAP010000310.1:0-3744 GCA_036339655.1 Pseudomonadota bacterium
GCTGGTTGCCATGACCCTGGATGAACACGGGCGGATCGACGCGGTGGTCAACAACACCGGCCACGCGCCATGGTCCCAGCGGGCCTCAGGACCGGGCTTCGACCCCGATATCGAGGCGCCGCTGCTTGATATTCCCGACGCCGACTGGCACGGCGGGCTCGACCTCGTGGTGCTCAACGTGGTGCGCATGTGCCGGCTGGTGACCCCGGTGATGATCGATCAGGGCGGTGGCTCCCTGGTCAATATCTCAAGCTTTGTGGCGACGGAGCCGCGCTTGATTTTCCCCCTGTCGTCGTCGCTGCGCATGGCGCTGTCGGGCTTCACCAAGCTCTATGCCGACCAGAACGGCAAGCACGGCATCCGCATGAACAATGTGCTGCCCGGCTTCATGGAGAACTGGCCGATGAACGAGCCGGTGCGCCGCACTATCCCGCTGGCGCGATCAGGCGAGATGACCGAGGTCGCCAGGACCGTGGCCTTCCTGCTCTACGATGACGCCGGCTACATCACCGGCCAGAACATCCTGGTTGACGGCGGCGTCAACCGCGGCGTCTGATAGCGCCGGTAAATTTGGAATTTGGCATGGCGATTGACGTTTCCCTTCGCGAACAAATGCTCGCCAGTGTCGATCGGCTGTGCCGTGAGCGCATCGCGCCGCACGCCGTCGAAATCGACGAGAGCGACGAATTTCCCCGCGACCTCTACGCCGCCGCCGGCGATCTCGGCGTCTTCGGCCTGTGGATCCCCGAGGACTACGCCGGCATAGGCCCCGACATGGTGACGCCGCTGTTGATCTCGGAACGCATTGCCCGGGACAGCGCCTCTTTCTCGCTCAGTTTCTCCAACTGCGGAGACGCCGCGACACCGATCGTCATCGCCGGCTCGGAGGCGGTGAAGCGCGAATACCTGCCCGCCATCGCCAGCGGCGAGTTCATCCCCGTCTTCGCCCTCACCGAGCCGGGTGCAGGCTCCGACGCCGCCTCGATCGTCACCCGGGCCGAGCGCGACGGCGACAGCTACATCATCAACGGTCGCAAGATGTGGATCACCAACGGCTCGGTGGGCGACGTCTACGTGATCTTCGCCAAGACCGACGCCGACGCCGGCCACCGCGGTGTCTCGGCCTTCGTCATGCCACGCGACACGCCCGGCTTCTCGGTCGGCCGCGACGAAAAGCTGCTCGGCCTGCGCGGCAGCCCGACCAGCGAGTTGATCTTCGACAACGTGCGGGTGCCGGCGGAAAACCGCCTCGGCGAGGAGGGCGAGGGCTTCAGGGTCGCCATGGTCACCCTGGATGAGGCGCGGCTCAACTGCAGCGCCATGGCCCTGGGCGTGGCCGGCGCGGCGCTCGACCTCGCCGTCGACTACGCCAAGCAACGCGAGCAGTTCGGCAAGCCGATCATCGAGCACCAGGGACTCCAGTTCCTGCTTGCCGAGGTCACCGCCGAGATCGCTGCCGCCCATGCCCTGTGGGAGAAGGCCATGGCCACCATTGAACTCGAGAAATCGCGCCAGGCCAGCATCTGGGCGGCGCTCGCCAAGCTGGTTTCGACCGACGCCGCCATGCGCGCCACCACCGAGGCGGTGCAGGTGTTCGGCGCCGCCGGCCTGTCGCGCGCCCAACCGCTCGAGCGCATGATGCGCGACGTCAAGGCCTTCCAGATCTTCGACGGTACCAACCAGATCCAAAAAATGCTGATCGGCCGCCATCTGCAACGCTACGGCTCGCCCCTGAGTGGCGGGACCGAGGATATTTGAGGAATTGGAGCCATGGATGAGACGCTGCTCTACGAGGTCGCCGACAAGGTGGCGACCATCACCATCAACCGCGAGCACCAGCGCAACGCCCTCGACGACGCCACCCTGTTCAAGCTGCGAGACGCGCTGGAGGACGCCAAGCGCGACGGCATCGGCGCCATCGTCTTGAAGGGCGCCGGGCTCAAGGCCTTCAGCGCCGGCTCGGACATCAAGGAGATGGCGATCCAGAGCCAGGCCGAGCAGATCAATCATACCGAGCTCGGCCAGGACATCGCCGATTTCATCGAGCGCCACCCGGCCCCGATCATCGCCGCCATCGAGGGTTATTGCCTGGGCGGCGGGCTCGAGATGGCGCTCGCCTGCGACCTGCGTATCGCCGGCGCAGGCGCCACCCTCGGCTTGCCCGAGGTGTACAACCTGAGCGCCCTGCCGAGCTGGGGCGGCACCGTGCGCCTGCCGCGCATCGTCGGCGTCGGGCGGGCCCGCGAAATCATCATCTTCGGCCGCTTACTCAACCCCGAAGAGGCGCTGGACTGGGGCCTGATCAGCCGGGTGACCCCCAAGGGCGGGGCCTACGCGGTGGCGCTCGAGACCGCCACCTCCTTCGTCGCCGAGGTCGACCCAGGCGCTGCGGCCATCGCCAAGCGGCTGGTTACCTTCGGCTGGGGGGCGCCGACCCAGACCGCGCGCCATATGGAGTACCTCGCCGACATGAGCCAGCTCGTCTCCGGGACGCTGGCCGATGAGGTCGACAAGTTCACCAAGAAGAAAGAATGCTAAAGGGGACGTTGGCTTTGTCACAAACTAGAGTGCTCTATTTAATGACAAAGCTCCCTACGACAATTCCCTGTTCCGAGGTTTGGGAATTTGCCGGGGACGGGTTTGCTCGCGACTGCATCCACTACCATTTCTTTCAATAGGTTAGCCTTCATTTCTTGCTGTGCTTCTAGCCATGGCACACTCTTGGCACAATTTTCTATGGCATTTGAGGACAATTCAGCCACAGTGAGGGTACACGGCCATTGCAACGGAATGCAGAATTGGCCTCTTTCCAGAAGCGCGTTTCCAAGACTGGCGATTTAGATACCGCGTCCAAGTTCGCCTGAGCGGCTATCCACCGCAGACGGCCTCCTTTGAACGAAAGACAGATGCATCGCGTTAGGCGAAAAGAATCGAAAACGAAATGCGCGAAGGGGGCCACTTCGAGTATGCGCCCTACGTACGTTCCGAAGACGATGAGAACTACGCGGAGCTTCGCAGGGGATTTGGAGATCACGAGACAGCCGGCGATGGCGCCCGGCACCTTCATTCTCTTCAAGGGCCGGCGGTCGGTCCACCGGGTGACGCCAGTCGGTCGCACCGCGCACCCCAGGCTGATCGCGCTACCGGGCTACGACCAGCGTCCCGGAATGGACTACCCGGAGTCTACGGTTCGCGACTTTAGGAACCCATCGTCGGAGACATACCGCGGTCTACCCGGGTGAGCGCAATCGAGAGCGATCTTGCGCGCATGCGCATGACGCGGCTCCAGCGGGTGGAATAGCCGACCATTGGAGACACGCTTCGAGCCGAGGAGAGAAACCATGAGCCAGCCCCACACGATGATCGTCACCGGTGCGAGCCGAGGCATCGGCGCCGCGACCGCCACCTTGGCCGGCCGACGCGGGTGGCGGGTGTGCGTCAACTACAGCGCCTCGCCGGAAAAGGCGGCGGAGGTTGTGGCCGCGATCGAAGCGGCCGACGGTGAGGCGTTCAGTCATCGAGCCAACATGGGGCTGGAAGCGGGCATCCTCGAGCTCTACCGCGCGGTAGACGAGCGGTGGGGCCAGCCCGACGCCGTCGTCAACAACGCGGGTATCGACCACGAGTCGACCATCGCCGATGCCGAATGGGACAACTACTTGAAGGTGTTCAACGTCAACATTCTCGGCCTGATGCTGAGCTGCCGCGAGGCGGTGCGCCGCATGTCCACGAGCCGTGGCGGCT
>JAYZAP010000311.1:0-6325 GCA_036339655.1 Pseudomonadota bacterium
GGCGAAGCGGATCGGCGGCCAGATCATCCAGCCCTCGGCCTCGATCAGCTCGACGACGAATTCATCCCGGTAGTCGGCCTCGGTGGCGAAGTCCCCGTCGAAGGTGGTCTCCGGGTAGACGGTAAGGAACGGGGTGTAGAAGCCGCCGTCGTAGCGCACCAGCAACGGCCGATCGTTGGCGATCAACTCGGCGAACAGGCTGGCGAAGAACAGCGCCAGGAATATCCACAGGGACCAGTAGCCGCGGGCGTTTGCGCGGAAGTTGTGCAGCCGGCGCCGGGTCAGCGGCGTCATGGAGAACCCGAGAATCGCACTGTCCGCCATCGCTCAGACCTCGCGGGCTTCGAAGTCGATGCGCGGGTCGATCACCGTGTAGGCGAGATCGCCGATCAACTGCATGATCAGGCCGAGCAGAGTGAAGAAGAACAGCGACCCGAACATGATCGGGTAGTCGCGGTTGATCGCCGCCTCGAAGCCGAGAAGGCCGAGGCCGTCGAGGGAAAAGATGACCTCGATGAGCAGCGATCCGGTGAACAGAATGCCGATGAAGGCGCTGGGGAACCCGGCGATGACGATGAGCATGGCGTTGCGGAAGACATGGCCGTAGAGAACCTGACGTTCGGCCAGGCCCTTGGCCCGCGCGGTCATGACGTATTGCTTGTTGATTTCGTCGAGAAACGAGTTCTTGGTCAGCATGCTAAGAGTGGCGAAGCCGCCGATGACTAGGGCCAGGATCGGCAGGGTGATGTGCCAGAAGTAATCGGTGATCTTCGCCGTCCAGGTCATGGTGTCCCAATCGGGCGAGGTCAGGCCGCGCAGCGGGAACCAGTCGAGGAAGCTGCCGCCGGCGAACACCACGATTAGCATGATGGCGAACAGGAAGCTGGGGATGGCATTGCCGATGACCACCACCACCGATGTCCAGACATCGAACCGGGTGCCGTCGCGCACCGCCTTGGCGACGCCCAGCGGGATCGAGATCAAATAGACCAGCAGGGTGGTCCACAGGCCGATGGATATTGACACCGGCATCTTCTCGATCACCAGATCGACCACCTTGCGGTCGCGGAAGTAGCTGTCGCCGAAGTCGAACCGCAGGTAGTTTCCCATCATCAGCATGAAGCGCTCATGTATCGGCTTGTCGAAGCCGAACTGGCGCTCGAGCTCGGCGATGAAATCCGGATCCAGGCCCTGGGCGCCGCGATACTTGCTGGTGCCGCCGCCTTCGGTTGCCCCTTTGGTAGTCTGGGCGCTGCCGGAATCGTCCTGCGCGCCTGCGCCGAACCGTGACGTGGCCTCAACGGCAGTGCCCTGGATCTGGGCGATCAACTGTTCGACCGGCCCGCCGGGAACGATCTGCACAATGACGAAATTGACCACCATGATGCCGAACAGGGTCGGGATGATCAGCAGCAATCGCCGGATGATATAGGCCAGCATGGGCCGCTACCCGCCGGGGCTCATTCCGCAGCAGCCGATGACTCGCGATCGGCCAGGGACGCCGCCAGGGTTGGATCGACCCACCAACTGTCGAAGCCGAGGCCGTATTTCGGGGTGATCGCTGGACGCGCGAACTTGTTCCAATAGGCCACGCGGAAGTGCTGGATATGCCAGTGGGGAACCACGTAGTGGCCCCACAGCAGTACCCGGTCGAGCGCCCTGGTGGCGGTGACCAGGCTCTCGCGGTCGGGGGCGGTGATCAGGGTTTCGATCAGGGCGTCGACCACCGGATCCTTGATGCCGGCCAAGTTGCGGCTGCCCGGCGTGTCAGCCGACGTGGTGGTCCAGTAGTTGTTCTGCTCGTTGCCCGGCGACATGGACTGGCCGACACTGAGGACAATCATGTCGAAATCAAACTCGTCGACGCGCTGTTGGTATTGCGACGAATCAACCAGCCTGATCTTGGCCTCGACACCGAGCTTTTCCAGGTTCTTGACGAACGGCGCGATGACTCGCTCGAACATCGCTGACACAATGAGAATTTCGATTTCCAGCGGCTCGCCGCCAGGCCCCACCAGCTTGGTATCCTGGATTGTCCAGCCAGCCTCGGCCAGCAGCTTGATGGCGGCACGCAGGTTGCGCCGGGCGTTTCCCGAGCCGTCGGTTTTGGGCGTTTCGTAGACCTCGGTGAAGACTTCTGGCGGCAATTTGTCGCGGAACGGCTCAAGCAGTGTCAACTCGTCCGGGCCGGGCAGGCCGCTGGAGGCTAGTTCCGAATTTGAGAAGTAGCTCGCCGTTCGCTTATAGGCGCCGTAGAACAGGTTCTCGTTGGTCCATTCGAAGTCGAAGGCGTAGCCCAGGGCCTGGCGCAGGCGGCGGTCGGCGAACTTGGCCCGGCGGGTGTTGAAGACGAAGCCCTGCATGCCCGTGGGCCGGCTGTGACCGATCTCCTCCTTGATAATCAACCCGTCGTCGAATTTTTCTCCCTGGTAAGCGGTGGCCCACACCTTCGAGGTATTCTCCATGCGGAAGTCGTACTCGTGGGCGGTGAACGCCACCATGGCCACGGTCGGGTCACGATAGTAATCGTAGCGCAACACATCGAAGTTGTACTGGCCGCGATGCGCCGGAATTTCGGCGCCCCAGTAGTCCTCGACCCTTCGATAGGTAATGGAGCGGCCGGCGTCGACGCTCTCGACCCGGTAGGGACCGCTACCCATGGGCGGCTCCAGGGAGGTCTTTTCGAAATCATGGGTCGCGTAGTAGGCCTTCGAGAGGATCGGTAGCTCGCCGATAATCAGGGGCAGTTCGCGGTTGAGGCCGTCAGCGAAGGCGAATTTGACTTTGCGCTCGCCGACCTTTTCGGCGCTCACCACGTCGCCGTAGTAGGCCCGGTAGAATGGGTGGCCCCGGTTCTTCAGGGCGTCGAACGAGAAGACGACGTCCTCGACGGTGACCGGCGTGCCGTCGTGCCAGCGCGCTTTCGCGCGGAGCGTGAAGGCGACCCAGGACCGGTCCTCGGGCATTTCGACGGTCTCGGCGAGCAGGCCGTATTGGGAGAAGGCTTCATCAGCCGAGCCGGTCATCAGGGTCTCGAACAAATAGCCGATGCCGGCCGCGGATATGCCCTTGAGGATGAAGGGGTTGAGGCTGTCGAAACTGCCGATGGAATACTGCCTGACTTCGCCGCCCTTGGGGGCGTCCGGGTTGACGTAATCGAAATGGGTGAAATCGGGGCCGTATTTAAGGTCGCCATGCATGGCCAGCCCGTGGCCGGTGTAAACGTCCTGGGCCGCGGCCGGGGCGCCGATGGCGAGGAGGACGAGAACTAGGACGGTGGTCAGGCGCATGGCCAACCTCGTGAATGGTGCCCGGGTCGCTTGCCCAGTTCGTTTGATTAAATATTAAATCTAATGGTTGGGCTGGGTTACGGCAACCGCCGCCGTTACCCCTCGATGAGCGCCAGGGCGGCAGCATGGGCCCGGCGGTCGCCGGCGGCCAGTACCCGGCCGTCGGACTCGACGGTCAGGGGCGCGCCGTTCCAGTCGGTCATGACGCCGCCGGCGGCCTCGATAACCGGCGCCAGGGCGCAGTAGTCATGGGTCCCCAGACCGGCCTCGAAGCCGAGGTCGATAAGGCCGCTGGCAATCAGCCCGAAGCCGTAGGCGTCGGCCCCCTGATGAGCCCATCGGACGGCGCCCCGCAGGCGCTCGAAGGCGGCGCCTTCGCCACCCTTGAAATAGGCGTCGTTGGAGGTGCAGAGCTGGGCCAGGGCGAGGTCACCGCAGTCCCGCACTCGGGCCGGGGCGCCGTTGAAGCTGGCCGGGCGGCCGGCGCCGCCGACCCAGCGGTCGCCGATGACCGGCTGGTCGATGACGCCGAGCACCGGCGCGCCGTCGCGAACCAGGGCAATCAGCGTGGTGAACAGGGGAATGCCGATGATGAACGAGCGGGTGCCGTCGATGGGGTCGAAGACCCAGACATGTTCGGCGTCCGGATTGGTATCGGGGAATTCCTCGCCGATGACGCCATGGTCGGGAAAGCGCGCCGTGACCATGTCGCGAAGCCGGGGTTCCACCGCCCGGTCGGCCTCGGTGACCGGGCTGTCGCCGGCCTTGGCCTCGACCTCGATTGGGCGCTGGAAAAAGGGCCGCACCAGGTCGCCGGCGGCGTCGGCCAGGGATTCGGCGAAAGCGAAAATATCAGCTGATGGGGGCGGGTTCATGGGGCGGCAGTCTGCCCGCGGTCGCGGCCGAAGGGAAGCCTGCCGAACTCGGCTTCAGAATATTGTTGTCCAGAATTTATGTTGCACGATCCGTCGTGGGGTGGGAAACATGCCGGCGATTCAATGGCTGAGGAAACACCAGCGTGGCAACGACCATCAAGGCGATTACCTTCGACCTGTGGGACACCATGATTTGCGACGAGACCGACGAGCCCAAGCGCGCGGCCCAGGGTCTCGCGCCCAAGCCGGTGGCTCGGCGCGAACAGCTTCACGGGGCGCTGGCCCGCCATGGGGAGATCGATTTCGCCACGGTGGCCACCGCCTACGACGTTGCCGACGCCGCCTTCAACAAGGTCTGGAAGGGCCATGCGGTGACCTGGACTGGGGCCGAGCGCCTGACGGTGCTGCTCGACGGTCTCGGCCGCGAACTGCCGGCCGACGAGTTTGCCCAGGTGGTCGAGGCCACCGAGACCATGGAGGGCGACGTACCGCCTGACGCGGTCGACGGCATCAAGGCCGCCCTGGAGACCCTGGCCGGGCGCTACAAGTTGTGCGTGGTGTCCGACGCCCTGGTCTCGCCGGGCCGGGTGCTGCGCAGCATGCTGCGCCGCCACGGCCTCGAGGACTATTTCCAGGGCTTCGTGTTCTCCGACGAAATCGAGTGCTCCAAGCCGGACCCCCGGATGTTTCATTCGGCGGCCGAGCAGCTTGGCGTCGACCTGACCGCTATGGTCCACATTGGCGACCGGGACCACAACGACGTCAAGGGCCCCCAGGCGCTGGGCATGAAGGCGGTGTTGTTCACCGCGGTGCGGGCCCATGATGAACACACCACCAGCGCCGACGCCGTTTGCCATCATCATGACGAGCTGCCGGGAATCATCGACCGCCTGGCTGCCGGCTGAACAAGGACTGGGAGAGTATAATGAGCGCCGAACCCCGGTTTCTGGTTGTCGACGGTTACGCCAAGTCGGGTCGCGAGGAGCTGTCCGCCGGCGGCGCCGCTATGGCCGGCGACCTCTACAGCGCCATGCTGCGGCGCTACGCCCCCGGCGCGGCGGTCGACATCGTCTATCCCGCCGACGGCGACGCGGCCCTGCCCACCGGCACCGCCATTGACGGCTATGACGGCATCGCCTGGACCGGCTGCAGCCTGACGATCTTCGACGAAGACCCCAAGGTGACCCGCCAGATCGAGTTCTGCCGCGCCGTGTTCGAGGCCGGGGTGCCGAGCTTCGGCAGTTGCTGGGCGCTGCAAATCGCCGTGGTCGCGGCCGGTGGGTTGTGCCGGGCCAATCCCCGGGGCCGGGAAATGGGCCTGGCGCGCAAGGTGCAACTGACCCCGGAGGGGCGCGGCCATCCGCTCTACGCCGGCAAACCCAGTGTGTTCGACGCCTACATCAGCCATGTGGACGAGGTTACCCATTTGCCGAGCGGCGCGGTAATGCTGGCGTCGAACCAGTTCACCCACGTCCAGGCGGCCACGGTGACCTATGGCAACGGCACCTTCTGGGGCCTGCAGTACCATCCGGAATACGACCTCCACGAAATGGCCCGGCTGATTTATTGCCGGCGCGATAAGCTCATGGCATTGGGTTTTTTCCGCGACATCAACCAGGCCAATACCTATGTGGCCCAGCTCGAGGCGCTGCATCAGGACCCGTCGCGCTACGACATCGCCTGGGCGCTGGGCATCGATGACGACATCATGCGCCCGGAAATCCGCCAGTGCGAAGTGGCCAACTGGGTCAGTCAACAGGTCCTGCCCGGCATGGCTCGCTAGGCAACAACGGAGGAGATAACTCGATGGCAGACGCACCGATTATGATCGTGACCGGCGGCAGCCGGGGAATTGGCGCCGAAATCGCCCGGCTCGCCGGCGCGCGGGGCTACGACGTTTGTGTCAACTATACCGCCGCCGCCGACCGCGCCGAGTCGGTGGCCGAGACGATTCGCGACCATGGCCGGCGCGCTATCGCGGTCCAGGCTGATGTCTCCAAGCCCGATGACGTGGCGCGGCTGTTCGCCGAGACCGACAATCAGCTTGGCCGGGTCAATGCCCTGGTCAACAACGCCGGTATCTCGGTCGAAGTTGCCATGGCCGACCAAGAGATCGACACGGTCCGGCGCATCATCGATACCAACCTGCTGGGCCCCATG
>JAYZAP010000312.1:0-2738 GCA_036339655.1 Pseudomonadota bacterium
GTTCGGTGGTCATGTCATGGCCGTTAGCACGTCCCGGTATTCAGTCACAGCAAGGTTGAGGCCGAGGGCGTCGTCAATGGTAAACCATTCGAGAGCGGTGTGCTCGTCGCCGCACATGTGGGGTCCCGGGCCGTGCCACTGGTCGATTGCGTAGACATGATAGGCGCGCTCGCCGTTCTCCGCCAGCCGCGGCTCGGCCAGGACCGTCACTTCGCGGTATTCCGTGGGCGTCACCGCAATCTCCTCCTCGAATTCCCGAACCAGGGTTTCATCGAGGGTTTCACCGGCTTCCTGGTGGCCGCCGATCATATCCCAGGCGTTGGGATAGAGCTTGCGCTCGGGCGAGCGTTTGCCGAGCAGAATGCACCCGTCCTTGATCAGCACGCCACAGGCGCAATGCCGCACGGTCGTGGCTCAGAACTTCTCGACCGCCGGGCGCAGGTCGAGCTCCAGGGTCCAGGCGCTGCGGTGTTGCAGGTGGAGCTGGTAGTAGGTCTCGGCGATGGCGTCGGGCTCCAACAGCTCGCCGGAGGCGATTTGCTCGGGCGTGAACGGCAAATCCAGGTGTTTGATCTGGCCGTCGATGATGGTGTGGGCGATGTGCAAGCCCTGGGGGCCGAGCTCGCGGGCCATGCTCTGGGCCAGGGCGCGCAGGCCGAACTTGCCGATTGCCAGATTGATGAAGTTGGCGCTGCCCCGGAGCGCCGCCGTGGCGCCGGTGAAAATTATGGTGCCGTGGCCGCGCGCCGCCATGCCTTTGGCCGCTGCCCGGCCGACCAAAAAGCCGCCGAGGCAGCCGGCGCGCCAGTTGGCCTCAAAGTCGGCGGCCGTGGTCTCGATGACGCTGGCCCGTCCGTAGCTGCCGGTGTTGAAGACCACCAGGTCGGGCGCGCCCAGGTCGCTTTCCACCTGGCTGAACAGGCTCTCGACGGCGGCTTCTTCGCTGCTGTCCGTGGCATAGGCGCGGGCGCTGCCGCCGCTGTCGTTGATTTCCGCCGCCAGCGGGCTGGCGGTGGCATCGCTGCGCGCCGCCAGGGCGATGGCCATGCCGGCATTGGCGAAGCGCCGCCCCAGGGCCGCCCCCAGACCGGGGCCGACCCCGACCACCACCGCGACCTGTCCTTCACTCATGGCTTGTCTCCCTCGATTGGTTTGTTACTCGGCGGCGCTGGCGGTGTCGCCGGGATTGCGGAAACTCTCCAGCTGCGCCGCCTCGTCACCTTTGGCGCTTATTATATGACGTTGCTTGATATAGCCGAAGCCCCGGATTTGCTCGGGCAGGCCAGCGATTTCCACGGCGAGGCCGTGATTGTCATGGTTGAGGCCGTCGATGACTTCACCGATGACCGTTTCGTATTCCTTTATCAGGCGGCGCTCGGTGCGGCGCTCGTGGGAGTAGCCGAAGGGGTCGAGGGGCGTGCCGCGCAGCCAATTGAACTTGGCCACCAGACGCATGGCGTGGCCCATCCAGGCGCCGTAGGGGGCCTTGATGGGGTGGCCGGTGTCCGGGTCGGTGGCGGCCAGCAGGGGCGGGCCGAGGTGATAGCGCACCGAATAGCCGGCCTCGAAGCGGTCGCGGATGTTGTCCTCGAAGGCTGGGTCGGTGAGCAGCCGGGCGATTTCATACTCATCCTTGTAGGCCAGCAGCTTGTAGTAGTACCGCGCCACCGCTTCCGCGAGGCCGGTGAGGCCCTTGGCGCGCTCGGCCTCGGCGGCGCGGACCCGCTCGACCAGGGCGTTGTAGCGTCCGGCGTAGGCGGCGTTTTGGTAGGTCGTGAGCAGGCCCACGCGATGGGCAATCAACTCGTCGAGGTTGGTGGTGAAGGTCTCGCCGGCCGATTGGGGCGCGGCGCCGGCGGCGGCGGCCTCGACAGCGGCGCGGTCGTGGGCGGCGCGGCGGCCCCAGCGAAAGGCGCGGTGGTTCATCGGGACGGCGACGCCGTTAAGTTCGATGGCGCGCTCGATGGCGGCGGCGGAAATCGGCAGCTGACCCTTCTGATAGGCGTAGCCGACCATGAACATGTTGCTGGCGATGCTGTCGCCGAACAGGGCCGGGGCCAGGCCGGTGGCGTTGAGGAAGTCGGCGTGGTCCGGCCCGGTGGCGCCGCTCACCGCGTCGCGCAGGGGCTGACCCGGGAAGGTCAGATCGGCATCGCGAGTGAAGCCGCCGGTCGGCGATTCGTGGGTATTGATGACCGCGTGGGTGACCCCCTTGGTGACCTTGGCCAGGGCGTCGAAGCTGGCCGCCACCACCAGGTCGCAGCCGAGCAGCAGGCGGGCGCCGCCGGCCGCCACCCGGACCGCGTGAATCTCGCCGGGCGATTGGGCGAAGCGCACGTGGCTGACCACGGCGCCGTATTTCTGGGCCAGGCCGGTCATGTCGAGCACGGTGACGCCGAGGCCGTCGATATGGCCGGCCATGCCGAGCAGCGCCCCGATGGTAACCACCCCGGTACCGCCGACGCCAGTGACCAGCACCCCGTAGGGCTCGTCCAGGCCGGGCCGTTGGGGCTCGGGCAGGGGCGGGACCTCGGCCTCGCCGGCGACGCCCTGAGGGCGGTGCAACTCGGCGCCGTGAACCGTCACGAAGCTCGGGCAGAAGCCTTTGACGCAGGAGAAGTCCTTGTTGCACGACGACTGGTCGATGGTGCGCTTGCGGCCGAGCTCGGTCTCCAGGGGGATGACCGACAGGCAGTTGGACTGGACGCCGCAGTCGCCGCAGCCCTCGCAGACCCAGT
>JAYZAP010000313.1:0-2602 GCA_036339655.1 Pseudomonadota bacterium
GCCACCAACATCAGCAGATCGCGGGTCGTTATCACTAGGTCGTGGGCCATGACGCCGCCGATGGTGGCCGAGACCAGGGCCGATACAATGACCGCCGCCAGCATGTCCACATGGCGTTGGGCGCGCAGGGTGATGACAAAAATGGCGAACATCACCGCTGTGCCTAGCGCCAACAGATTGCCCAACAGGGTGCCGACGCCGATGCCGTCGAGCACCATGACGCCGATGCCGCACAGCGCTACGCCAATGGCGATCCAGGTGGCGCGGCTGACCCGCTCACCGAGGAACACCCAGGCGAAGACAGCGGCGAACAGTGGCACCGAACTGGCGGTAAACAGCGTGTTGGCCACGGTGGTGTGATTGAGCGCCTGAATGAAACAGACCCCGGCGAGACCGAGCAGCGGCCCGGCCAGCACGGCGCTGCGCCCGGCCCGGCGAAACTCGGCCACCGCCCGGCGCCGGTGACGCAAGGCGAACAGACAGGTCATGGCCACGGCCAGGGCCGAAGAGCGAAAGAACAGCACCTGCCAGGCCGAGGCCTCGTCCATGAGCCGGAAGATCAAGCCATTGAGGCTGAGCACCAGGGCCGAGCCAAGGACCAACAACACCCCGCGCCGATAGAGCGCTCGACTCACCTCATCACTCACCGCCGGCGCAGCGCTGTTCATATCGTCAGGCGTTGTCATGGCCGCCATGTAACCAGACTTCGAACCCCCAGGGGACAGTGTGTTCGCGGGGCCGACATGGGTCTGAGGCATGGATACGACACCCCCCTTGTCCCTTCCCCGTGACATCGCGTAGCCTCGCGTCTTCGCCGGCGGCAGGAGCGACGTCATGAAAGTCATCGTACTGGGCGCGGGGGTCATGGGGGTCATCACCGCCTATGAGCTGGCGCGGGATGGTCACGAGGTGGTGGTGGTCGAGCGCAATGCCGGCGTCGCCGAGGAGGCGAGCTTCGGCAACGCGGGCATTATCGCGCCAGGCCATGCCTATGCCTGGGCCTCGCCACGGGCGCCGCTCATGCTGCTGCAATCCCTGTGGCGCGACGACACGGCGCTGCGCTTCAAGCTCAGCCTCGACCCCAGGATGTGGCTGTGGTCCCTGCACTTCCTCGCCAACTGCACGGCGGCACGCAACCGGGCCAACACCCTGGTCAAACTGGGCTTGTGCATTTACAGCCGAGAGCGCCTCAAGGCGCTGCGGCAAGAGACCGGTATCGCCTATCACGAGACCACCGGGGGCACACTCTATCTCTATCGCGGCGGCCATCACCTGGAGGCCGCCATCGCCAATATGGCGCTGCTTGCGGACAACGGGCTCGACGGTATCAGGGGCATCGATATGGACCAGGCGGCGGCGCTCGAGCCGGCCATCGCGCCGGTCAAGGACAAGTTCGCCGGGGCAGTCCACTGCGCCTCCGACGAAAGCGGCGATTCCAATCTGCTGTGCCGCAAGCTGGCCCGACGCATGGCCGACGGCGGCGTGGACTTTCGCTTCGGCAACACCGTCCAGGGCCTGCGCGCCGAGGCCGGACGTGTCGCGGCGGTGGTCACGGATAAGGGCGACATTGCCGGGGACTGCGTCGTCATGGCCCTGGCCAACGAGTCACCCCTGGTGCTCAAGGGGCTCGGCTACCGGTTGCCGATCTATCCCATCAAGGGGTACTCCCTGACGCTGAATACCGCCGGCCACAACGGGGCGCCGACGGTGCCGGTGATCGACGAGGAGTATTTGGTCGCCTTCACGCGTATCGGCGAGCGGCTGCGGGTCACCGCCACGGCCGAGTTCGCCGGCTACGATACCAGCTTCAAACCCGGCGACTTCGGGCCCATGACCAAGGTTGCCCGCGAGCTGTTCCCCGGCGGCGGCGACTACGACAGTCCATCCCACTTCGCCTGCCTGCGCCCCATGACCCCGGACGGCCCGCCGGTCATCGGCCGGTACCGCCACGACAACCTGATCTTCAACACCGGCCACGGCCACATCGGCTGGACCATGGCCGCCGGCTCGGCCCGCATCGCGGCGGACCTGGTGAGCGGCAAGACGCCCGACATCGATATTTCGGGTATGACGCCGGACCGGTTTTAGGACCAATTAAAGCAACTGCGTTGACCGTCTGCGCACACCAATTTTGACTGGTCTACGACTAGTCTAAATTGGAATTTATCATGGTCACCCCGGACTCAACCATCGAAGTCGGCGCATACGAAGCCAAAACCCACCTTCCCCGCCTGCTCGAATAGGTCAAGCAGGACGCGACCATAACGATCACCAAGCATGGCACACCGGTCGCCAGGCTGGTGCCGATCGAGAAGCAAGCCGGCAAACGAACCGTGTCCGAGGCCATCGATGAAATTCGGCGGTTCCGGAAATCCCACTGCTTCGACGGGCTCACCATTCGCGAACTAATCGAGGAAGGCCGGCGGTGACCGACCTGGTTCTCGACTGCTCGGTCTCCATGGCCTGGTGGTTTGACGACGAATACGACGTCTACGCGGCACAGGTTCTTGATTTCCTCGACCAAGCGGCGTCCATCGTTCCTGCGGTTTGGCCCCTTGAGGTCACCAATGCCCTGCTCATCGGCGAGCGCCACAGTCGAATA
>JAYZAP010000314.1:0-4121 GCA_036339655.1 Pseudomonadota bacterium
GTTGTTCGTCGGTGAGCTGGCGGTGGGTGGTCGACGCCGGGTGCAGCACCAGGCTGCGGGTGTCGCCCACATTGGCCAGGTGGGAGAACAGATTGCAGGCCTCGACCAGGCGGACCCCGGCCTCGAGGCCGCCCTTGACGCCGAAGGTGAACACCGCGCCGGCGCCCAGCCCCAGGTACTTGGCTGCGAGAGCGCGGTACGGGCTCGACGACAGCCCGGCGTAGGAGACCCAGGCGACCTTGGGATGGGTTTCGAGGTATTCGGCCACCGCCTGGGCGTTGGCGCAGTGGCGTTCCATGCGCAGCGGCAGGGTCTCGACGCCCTGCAGCAAATTGAATGCGTTTGTCGGCGACAGGGCCGGGCCGAAATCGCGCAGGCCCACGGCGCGGGTCTTCATGGTGAACCCGAAGTCACCGAAGGTCTCGGCGAAGGTCAATCCGTGATAGGCCGGGTCCGGCTCGGTCATGGTCGGAAATCGGTCGTCCTTGAACCAGTCGAAACGCCCGGATTCGACAACCAACCCGCCCATGGAATTGCCGTGGCCGCCAATAAACTTGGTCGCCGAATGAATGACGATATCGGCGCCCCACTCCATGGGCCGGCACAAATACGGGGTGGCCAGGGTGTTGTCGACGATGAGCGGGATGCCGTGGGCCTTGGCGACGGCGGCGACGCCCTCGATATCCACCACGACACCGCCGGGATTGGCCAGGGCCTCGATGAACAGCGCCTTGCAGGTGGGCGTGATGGCGGCCGCGAAGTTGGCCGGGTCGGACGGATCGACAAAATGGCAGGTCCAGCCGAGCCGCTTGAAGCTGACGCCAAACTGGGTAATCGAGCCGCCATAGAGGTTGCGCGACGAGACGAACTCGTCGCCGGGGTTGAGCAGCGAGAAAAAAGCCAGGAACTGGGCCGAATGGCCGGAGGCCGAGGCCACTGCGGCGCGGCCGCCCTCGAGGCTGGCGATGCGTTCCTCCAGCACCGCCACGGTCGGGTTGGTCAGCCGCGAATAGATGTAGCCGAAGGTCTGAAGGTTGAACAGTGACGCCGCGTGGTCGACGTCGTCGAAAACGAAGGACGTAGTCTGATAGATTGGCGTCGAGCGGGCGCCGGTGGTGGCGTCGGGCCGGGCGCCGGCGTGAATGGCGCGGGTTTCGATGCCGTAGTCCCGGGCGTCGTCTTGAGGTTCGTCGTCACTCATGGAGAATTTACCCTCCGGGGCATATCAGACTGCCTTCTGGCGCTTGGCCGAAATAATGCCGGAGTTGATGCCGCCCCAGCTCAGCTCGCCCGATAGCCGGCCGTACTCGATTTTGGGGCAGCGGTCCATGACCACCGTCAGGCCGGCCGCCTCGACCCGGCTCGCGGCTTCCGGGTTGCGCACGCCGAGCTGCATCCAGACCACCTCGATGCCCTTGGCGGCGGCCAATTCGATGGCCTGGTCGCAGATCGGCGCGGCATCCTTGGCGTTGCGGAAAATATCGACCATGGCGAAGTCATCGGGGATGTCGGTAAGACTGGCGTAGACCGTCTCGCCATGGATTTGGCCGCCGGCCTCTCGCGGGTTGACCGGGATGATGCGGTAGCCCTTGGTCTGGAGATATTTCATGGCGAAGTTGCTCGGACGCACCCAATTGGCGCTGGCTCCGACCATGGCGAAGGTCCGGCAGCGCCGCAGGATGCCGCGCAGCATGGCGTCGGAATAGCCTTCGTGACTCACGGCGTTATTCGTCCCGCCACACCGGTGGGCGCTTGGCGATAAACGCGTCAATTCCCTCGCCGGCGTCGTGGAACATCATGTTGCAGGCCATTTCCACAGCCGTGTAGTCGTAGGCGGCCTGCAGGTCCATGGTCAGTTGGTTGTAGAACACCCGTTTGCCGGCGGTCACCGCCGCGCGGGATTTGGCGACGATGGACTGGGCCAGTTGGCCAACCACGTAATCAAGCTCGTCAGGTGCCGCCGCTCGGTTAATCAATCCGATCTCAAGGGCTTTGCCGGCATCGGCTATCTCGCCGGTGAACAGCATTTCGAAGGCTTGCTTGCGGCCGATGTTGCGTGACAGAGCGACGCCGGGGGTCATGCAAAACAAGCCAACGTTGATGCCCGATACGCCGAGGGTGACATCATTGGCGGCGACCGCCAGGTCGGAGTTGGCGACCAACTGGCAGCCCGCTGCCGTGGCCACGCCCTGGACCCGGGCGATGACCGGCTGGGGCAGGTGGGTCATGGTCACCATCATGCGGCCGCATTTCTTGAACAGGTTGGTGTAGTAGTCCTGGTCGGGCCGGGCGCGCATTTCCTTGAGGTCGTGGCCGGCGCAAAACGCCTTGCCCCGTGCCGCCAGCACCACCACCCGCACGCTGGGGTCTTCGGCGATGGCGTCGAAACTGTCCTGCAGGCAGCCGAGCATGGCTTCCGACAAGGCGTTGAACTCGGCCGGCCGGTTGAGCGTCAGGGTACAGACCCCGCCGCTGTCCTCGCGCAACAGGATAGGCTGGTTGGTGGCGGCCGCGGTGTTACTGGCCATGTCTCGTCAGTCCCCGTACCGGGTTCATCGCTTCGATGATGTACTCCCGTCAGGGCGGCCAATCAAGCCCGTGGCGCGCCGTTGCCGAGGTACGGGGAGGGGGATATGGTGCCGGCTCCTGAGACGGAGCGAATGATGACACAGGCCGCGCCAAGCATAACCATCGCTGAGTTCGAACGGTTGGCCGCCGACAAGCTGCCGCTGGTGGCGCAGCTCGGCATCCGCGCCGAGGTTATCGAGACCGGGCGCGTGGTCATGCGCCTGCCCAGTCATGACGACCATTTGCGGCCCGGCGGCACGGTCAGTGGGCCGGTCATGGTGGCGCTGGCCGATGTCGCCGTCTACGCCCTGGTGCTCGGCCTTGTCGGCCCGGCGGAACTGGTGGTGACGACGAACCTGACGGCGAATTTCCTGCGCCGGCCCAGGGCCGCCGACCTCATCGCCGAGGCCAGGCTGCTCAAACTCGGTAAGCGCCTGGCAGTGGCCGAGGTTGTTATCCACTCGGACGGCGAGGTTGAGCCGGTCTGCCATGTGACGGCGACCTACTCAATGCCGCCGCCGGAAAAGTGCTCGTGAACATCAGGCGAGGTACTATTTTACCGCGTTTATAACTTATTGATAGGGCATATTTATTCTGAATGAAACTCGATAATTGCCGTTGACAGCTGGGCCGTCTGTGGCATAATCCGCCGCCTTCGAGACACTAACCCTATAACGGGCCTCAACCATGAAGACCTTTTCCGCCAAACCCGCCGATGTTCAAAAGGCGTGGTTCGTGATCGATGCCGAGGATGTCGTCCTCGGGCGGCTTGCCGCGGTCATCGCCACCCGGCTTCGCGGCAAGCACAAGCCGAGCTATACGCCCCATGTGGACTGCGGCGATAACATCATCGTTGTCAACGCCGAGAAGGTCCACCTGACCGGTAACAAGCGCGACCGCGAAGTGTTCTACTGGCATACTGGTTATCCCGGCGGCATCAAGGGCCGCACCCTGGGCCAGCGCCTCGAAAGCTCCCATCCCGAGCGGTTGGTCATCAAGGCCGTCGAGCGCATGGTTCCGCGCGGCCCCCTGGGCCGCCAGCAAATGACTAACCTGCGCGTCTACGCCGGCGCCGAGCATCCGCACGAGGCTCAGAAGCCCGAGGCGCTCGATGTCGCCGCCATGAACCCGAAGAACAAGAGGACGGCTTAGCACCATGGCCGACGAAACCCGCACACTGACCGACCTGACCGACCTCAAGAGCGCCTTGGACAGCGCCACCGAGACGCCGCCGTCTGACACTCCTGCCGCGCCGGCGCCGCCGGCCGAGGCCGAACTGCCCGCGCCCAAGATCGACGCCCAGGGCCGAGCCTATGCCACCGGCAAGCGCAAGAACGCCGTGGCCCGGGTGTGGATCAATCCCGGCAGCGGCCGCTTCACCATCAACGGCCGCGACGAGCTGACCTATTTTGCCCGGCCCGTGCTGCGCATGCTCATCAGCCAGCCCCTGGTGGCGGTCAACCGCGCCACCCAGTACGACGTCTGGTGTACGGTCTCCGGCGGCGGTCTTTCGGGTCAGGCCGGCGCCGTGCGCCACGGCATCTCGAAGGCCC
>JAYZAP010000315.1:0-2214 GCA_036339655.1 Pseudomonadota bacterium
CTCGCAAGCTCGCCAATGTCGAGCGCTGCAAGGCCGACGTTGTCGCCACCGGCAATATCGGCTGCATGGTGCAACTGGCCCGCGCCACCCACACCCCCGTGGTCCATACGGTGGAACTGGTCGACTGGGCTACCGGCGGACCCCGGCCCGCGGTGCTCGGCGACGCCGATTAATCGGCGCTCACGCCACCGTGTACGGTGGGCGCTTGGTGGTCCGGTGGCCGTGCCCTATGATGGCGCCATGAGACTGCTCACGGTCATAGCCACTGTCTTGGCGTTGACAATGTCGTTGTCCACCCGGGGGGCGCTGGCGCGTCAGGATGACCCGCGCCTCGACGCGTTGTTCGCCCAGCTCGTGGCGGCCACCGACGCCGCCGAGGCCAAGGCGCTGGAGACCTCCATCTGGCGCATTTGGACCGAAGCCGGCGACGACCGTCTCGACCACATGATGGACTACGGTATCGGCGCCATGCGGGCCGGCCAGTTCGGTCCGGCGCTTGACAGCTTTAACGCCATCATCGACGCCGACCCGGCGTTTGCCGAAGGCTGGAACAAGCGCGCCACCCTGTACTTCTATATGGGCCGCTACGACGAATCGATCAGCGACGTCGAGAAGACCCTGGCGCTGGAGCCGCGTCACTTCGGCGCGCTCTCCGGCATGGGCCTGGTTCACACCGAACTGAACGACGAGGCGACGGCCCTCGAGTGGTTCGAGCATGCCCTCGAGGTCAATCCCCACATGCCGTTCATCCTGCTGCGCGTCGAAGAACTGCGAAAGAAGCTCCAGGGCGAGCCGATCTAGATCCGCCGGGCACACGGGCGTGGCGCTGTTGAATTCGCGACCCTACCAATGCTTTGGTATTCATCGGCTCCGTCATCGATGATGCTGAACTATCGCAAAAATCTCTTTCGCGAAGTCGGCCTTCTGGCCAAATTCGCCGATATACTTGGTTAGCAAATCAGGAACATCGTAGGAACAATGAGCCCAAAGCGACTTCTGGTGGTCGATGACGAAGCGGGGTTCCGCGAGTACGTGGTGGAGGTCGCCGTGGGGCTGGGCTACGACGTGGAAAGCGCCGCCAACGGCGCCGCGTTCAAGTTGCTGTTCGGGGCCCGCCAACCGGATGTGGCAGTCGTCGACGTGGTCATGCCGGGAATTGACGGCATCGAACCTGTCAACTGGCTGGCGGAACGGGCTACCGACCTGCAGCTCATCACGGTCACCGGGTTCACGCCCCATTATGTGGAACTGGCCAAGAAGCTGGGCGTGGCCAAGGGCCTGCAATCGGACACCACCCTGCACAAGCCCATGCGCCTCTCGGCCCTCCGCGACGCCCTCACATACGACGACTGACTCCCGACAAAATCAGGCAGTCGCGACCTTGGGCCATGGCGTCGGAATGTGAACCATCGCACTGTTTTCCCCGGCCTTGTCCCGCATCACCGCATTGGACGTGGCGAACGACGTCGGCCGCACGCCGCTTTGCTCGATAATCGTCGGGTGCCGGGTGGCAAGGGCGTCCAGGATGTCGTCGCCCAGGCGGGGGTCGACGGTAACCGCCGGTCCGCCGCTGACATCGATGCGCGGCTGACGGAACGCCGTGTCCAGATTCATGCCGCAATCGTGGATGAACGAGATGAGCTGAAACAGTGCCGGGAAAATCCGCCGGCCGCCGGACGCGCCGAGGGCGAAGTCCGGCGCCGCATCACGCAGAACCACCGTCGGCGCCATGTTGGACAACGGCCGTACGCCCGGCGCGATGGAATTGCGCTGGCCCGGCACCGGGTCGAACCACAACATACCGTTGTTGAGAATGACGCCGGTCTCCGGCAGGCGGACCATGCTGCCGAAGGTCGACATCAGGGTCTGAGTCACCACCACCATGTTGCCGTCGCCGTCGATGACCGAGAAGTTGGTTGTCGACGACGGCGCCTGGGAGACCTCGCCCATTGTCGCGAAGCGGGTTTCGTAGGCCTCGAACAGCGATTTCGCGAGAGCCAGGTAGGTGGCGGCGTCGGGGGATAGGCCAAGGTCGTGGGCTTCCAGCAGCCGTAGGGCGTCAAGCAGGGTCGGGCCGGCTGACAGGCCGGGTGCGGTATGAATCGTCGCACCGCGGTAGGTGGCGGTAGCGGGCTCGCGCACCCGAGTTCGAAAATCCGCCAAATCCTTGCGCCGAAGCGCACAGCCGGCGCGCTGCGCATCGCTGTCTATTTT
>JAYZAP010000316.1:0-3372 GCA_036339655.1 Pseudomonadota bacterium
CTCGAGGCGGCGGATTTCATCGCGCAGGCGGGCGGCCTCCTCGAACTCCAGGTCGGCAGCGGCCTGGCGCATGCGCTTTTCCATGTCCTTGAGGTGGGTCCTGAGGTTGTTGCCTACCAGATGCGGCGCGCCCTCATCGCCAGTGCCGACGGTGACGTAGTCGCCCTCGGCGATGCTTTGGATGATGTCGTTGACGTTCTTGCGGATGCTCTCCGGCGTGATGCAGTTGGCAGCGTTGAACGTCTGCTGCTTCTCGCGCCGGCGGTTGGTCTCGGCCAGGGCGGCGGTCAGGCTGCAGGTCATGGTGTCGGCATAGAGGATGACCCGGCCATCGATGTTGCGCGCCGCCCGGCCGATGGTCTGGACCAGGGAGGTCCTGGAGCGCAGGAAGCCCTCCTTGTCGGCGTCGAGGATGGCGACCAGGGCGCATTCGGGAATGTCGAGGCCCTCGCGCAGCAGGTTGATGCCGATGAGCACGTCGAAGGCGCCGAGCCTCAAGTCGCGGATTATCTCGATGCGCTCCAGTGTGTCGATGTCGGAGTGTAGGTAGCGCACCCGGATGCCGGCTTCGTGCATGTACTCGGTAAGGTCCTCGGCCATGCGCTTGGTCAGGGTGGTGACCAGCACCCGCTGGCCCTTGGCAGCGCAGTCGCGGCACTCGGCAAGCAAGTCGTCGACCTGGTTCTCCACCGGGCGGACGATGCACACCGGGTCGATCAGTCCGGTCGGGCGGATGACCTGCTCGATGAAGACGCCGCCGGTGCGTTCCAACTCCCACGGCCCCGGGGTCGCCGAGACACAGATGGTCTGGGGCCGCATGGCGTCCCATTCCTCGAACTTGAGCGGCCGGTTGTCGATGCAGGACGGCAGCCGGAAGCCGAACTCGCTAAGGGTCGATTTGCGGTTGAAGTCGCCCTTGAACATGGCGCCCAACTGGGGCACCGCCACATGGCTCTCGTCGACGAACACCAGGGCGCGCTCGGGCAAATATTCAAAGAGCGTCGGCGGCGGCTCGCCGGGATTGCGTCCGGAGAGATAGCGCGAGTAATTCTCGATGCCGGCGCAGTGGCCCACGGTCTCGAGCATTTCCAGATCAAACGTGGTGCGCTGCTCCAGACGCTCGGCCTCCAGGGGCTTGTCGTGGTCGCGGAACCACGCCACCCGCTCCTTCATCTCCTCGCGGATGCCGACGATGGCCTGACGCAGGGTCGGCTTGGGCGTCACGTAGTGGCTGTTGGCGTAGACCTTGATTGCGTCCAGCGCCGCGATCTTGTGGCCGGTCAGCGGATCGAACTCAACGATGTCCTCGACCTCGTCGCCGAACAGGCCGAGGCGCCAGGCGCGGTCCTCGTAGTGGGCCGGGAAAATTTCGATGACGTCGCCGCGCACCCGGAAGCAGCCCCGGGCGAAGACCTGGTCATTGCGCTTGTACTGCAAATCCACCAGGCGACGCAGCAGCTCGGCCCGGTCGCGGCTGTCGCCGCGCTTCACGTCGACGATCATGCGCGAATAGGTCTCGACCGAGCCGATGCCGTAGATGCAGGACACCGAGGCCACCAGGACGACGTCTTCGCGCTCCAGCAGGGAGCGGGTGGCGGCGTGGCGCATGCGGTCGATCTGCTCGTTCACCGAGGCGTCCTTCTCGATGTAGGTGTCCGAGCGCGGCACATAGGCCTCGGGCTGATAGTAGTCGTAATAGGAAACGAAATACTCGACCGCGTTGTCCGGGAAGAAGCCCTTGAACTCGCCGTAGAGCTGGGCCGCCAGGGTCTTGTTGGGGGCCAGCACCAGGGCCGGCCGGCCGATGCGCTCGATGACCTGGGCCACCGTATAGGTCTTGCCCGAGCCGGTGACCCCAAGCAGCACCTGATTGCGCTCGCCGTCCTCGACCAGGCCGTCGACGAGCTCGGATATGGCCTCGGGCTGGTCCCCCGCCGGCTGATAGTCGGAGACCAGCCGGAACGGACTGGGCGACACCACCAACGGCGCCACTTCGCCCTCGCCCAACACCGCCGCTCGCTCCACATCCCGCGGATGCCGCTGCGCCCAGTGCGGGCGTAAGGATGTGGGGAGGGTATGCTCGGTCGCTTCCTGGGTGGCCATGGAACGAATATAGGGTCTCGGTGACCAGTTGCACCACCCAACAGACCCCATGCTAACCTCCTGGCATGCCAACCCCGCAAAAGCACTTCGTGTTCACCATGAAGCCGGGGCGGACTGGGACCGGGTTTTTGGCGGCGTTGCTGCGAGAAAACTCGGCGCCGGCGGAGCAGGTGGCGGTGCATCATGAGTTTATCGGCTTCGACGCCTTCGGGCTCGATACGCCGGAGATGTCGCATTTCACCGGGTTTAACTGACACGGCAATACGCCGGCGGTGCGGGGGTTCTGGGAACAAAAGCTTGCGCGTATCGCTGGGACAACCAGCAGCCACTATTTGGAAACCTCGCATCTGCTCATGAAGGCCGGGCTGGCCGAGAACATCGATGTGCTGACTGCCGCCGGCACGGTCCATTTCGTGGTGCTGGAGCGCGACCTGGCGGCGACCGTGCGGAGCTACCGCCGGCGCGGCGACCTCACCAACCGGGTCAATATGCGCCTGTGGTGCCTCGACCCCGACTACCCACGTAAAATCGTCAAGGCCGAGCCGGCCATGGCCCGGGATAGGGACGACATCTGCCTGTGGTACATTTGCGAGGTCATGACCCGGGCGGCCTATTACCGCCGCATCCTGGCCGGCAACGAGCGGGTGGTGTTCCACTATGCCAGCCTGGAAACCCTGGCCGACCCGGCGACAGTGACCGCCCTGCTCGACGGCGTGCAACTGCCCCGGCCGAGCGCCAACCTGACGATTCCGGGCCGGGTCAACGAATCATCGCCCAACCAGCGGCTTACCCCCGACGAGGCCCGGCGCATCGACACGGTCATCGCCAACTATCCCTTCGACGCCGACGCTCTGGCCGATGATTGTGTCGAGAAAGGCGGACGCCTTGGCTAGGCGTTATCACCATTGGCCATAAAGAATGGCCAATGGGCGTTCAAACGGCACGCAGCCTTCCGCCGAACGGTCGGCGACGCGCAATTGCGTTTGCCAGCGGTCCAGTGACCGCTGGTATAACGTTTCATCGCGTTTCCACCTGGAGAATCCCTGCCCATGACCCGCCGCGTGCTTTCGGCCGAAATCGCCCACGAGACCAACACCTTCAGTTTCCTGCCCACGACGCTCGAATCGTACCACACCCGGCTCTATTACGAGGGCGACGACATCGCCCGGGCGATGACCGGCACGGCCAGTGAAATCGCCGGCCACCGCCGCGGACTGGGCCGAGCTCTCGGGCAAGATAATGGCGGCCTGTGAAAAGGGACCGTTCGAC
>JAYZAP010000317.1:0-4844 GCA_036339655.1 Pseudomonadota bacterium
TGCGCACCCCGGTGTCGTAGGCCTCGGCCAGGAAGTGGTCGAGGCGGCGGTGGGCCTCGGCCTGGGTCAGGCCGTGGAGGTCGAGGCGGGCCTCGACGTCGAGCTTGCCGCGCCTGAGGCGCTGGGCGGTACGTTTGTCGATCCCGGTCGGGCGGCCCTTTTCCAATGCTGGTAGCGCGAGCGGTTTTGGCGGCGGCACCTCGACCGGGACCGGGCGGGACGGCTCGATTTTGGCGATCGGCTTGGCGGCGGGTGTCGGCTCGGGCGGCGGCGCAGGGGCGCGCTTGCGTCGGCTCTTGAGTGGCTCGATGCCGTCGCTCACCGACCGCCACAGCTGAGCATCGTCGTCGTCCTCAGGCGTCGGCGGTTTCTTCGCCATCGACCAATACGATATGGAGGCGCTTGGGGCCGTGGGCGCCGAGCTGCAGAGTCTGCTCGATGTCGCCCGAGCGCGACGGCCCGGTGACCAGCAGCACCGTGCGCGGCAGGGCCCCGCCGCTCTGGCGCAGGCGGTTCCAGGCGTCGTCGTAGCCGCCGACCAATTGGTCCCGGCGCAGCACCACCACATGGGTCTCGGGTAGGCTGTTCAGCGTCGAGGGGTGGCCGTGGCCGGAGTTGAGCATCAGGGTGCCGGTCTCGGCGATGCCGGCGAAGGCGCCGGTGATGGACACCGCGTCGCTGTCGACGGCGACGCCGGGTTCAAGCTCAAGCAATGGCGCCCGCTCCCACGGAATGCCGTCGAGGCTCGCGTCCGTGGCGCGGCGCGCCTTGGCCGGCAGGTTGTTGGCGCTGAGATAGCTGGTCACCGCACCGGGCACGTCATCGAGGCTGGCCACCAGGTCCACGGTGGTGGCGACGAATTCGGCCCATTCGATGAATTGAGCGGCCCGGTCCTCGCCCTCGGATTGGGCACGGGTCGGCTGCAGGCCAGCCGCATGGCGGGCCAGACGAACGTCGACCGCTTCAGGGTCGCGGCCCGGTGCGTCAGGTCCAAGAGAGGTTCTGATGGCGTCGAGAATGTCTTCGCGGGCGCTCATGACCCCTGCCCCCGCGCCTTCCACTGGGCATGAAAGGTACCGCCTTCGGGCGCCGGCATGTCACGGCCCTGGGTCCAGCCGCCGGCCAGGGGCAGGGTTCGAATCGCCCCGCCCCGCCCCATGAGCCGCAACACCCCCACCGCCAACCGGCTGAGTCCGTGATAGAGCGCCGGGCGCTTGGCCAACCAGGCCCACAGGCCGAGGCCAGCGCGTTGGGCGGCGGGTGGCAGGCCGGCCTCGAACTCGCGCTCGCGCCAGTGGCGCAACAGCTTGGGCAGGGGAATACGCATGGGGCAGATTTCTTCGCACTTGCCACAGAAGGTCGAGGCGTTGGGCAGGTGGCCCGAGGCCTCGATACCGATGAGCTGGGGATTGAGCACCGACCCCATGGGTCCGGAATAGACCCAGCCGTAGGCGTGACCGCCCACGTGCGAGTAGATCGGACAGTGGCTCAGGCAGGCACCGCAACGGATACAGCGCAGCATGTCCTGGAACTCGGTGCCGAGCATTTTCGAGCGGCCGTTGTCGAGCAGCACCACGTGATAGGCCCCGGGCCCATCGAGATCGTCGGGGCGGCGGGGTCCGGTGGCGAAGGTGGTGTAGGAAGCAAACTCCTGACCGGTGGCCGAGCGCGCCAGGATGCGCAGGATGGTGGTGGCGTCTTCCAGGGTCGGCACCACCTTCTCCAGGCTGGCAATGACGATGTGGGTCTTGGGCAGGATTTGCGTCAGCTCGGCGTTGCCCTCGTTGGTCACGGTGATCGACGAGCCGGTCTCGGCGACCAGGAAGTTGGCCCCGGTAATGCCCACGTCGGCGGCGAGATACTTGGCGCGCAAGACTTGGCGCGCCTCTTCAAGCAGCGCCGGGGCCTCTTCGTGGCGCTTGGTCAGGCCGTATTTGGCGTGGTGCTCGACGAACAGGTCGGCGACCTGCTCCTTGGTCTTGTGTACCGCCGGAGCGATGATGTGGCTCGGGGTCTCGCCGGCAAGCTGGATGATGTATTCACCCAGGTCGGTTTCCACCGGCTCAATTCCGTGGCCCTCGAGAAACGGGTTGAGGTCGAGTTCCTCGGCAATCATGGACTTGCTCTTGGTCACGCTCTTGGCCTCGGCGCCCTGGCACAGCCCCAGAATCACCGCGCGGGCCTCGGTGGCGTCGCGGCACCAATGGACGTGACCACCCTGCTCCACCACCCGCGCCTCGAAGCGTTCCAGGTAGTGGTCCAGGTTGGCCAGCACGTGGTCCTTAATGTCCTGGGCCTCGTCCCGCAGGTCGTTGAACTCGGGCAGGCGGCCGGTCGCCGCCAGGCGTTTCTCGACGAAACCCGAGCGCATTTTTTCCAGCGCCTTCTGCAAATTGACGTCGGCCATGGCCTTGCGCGCGTTGGCCTTGAAATTCACCGTGGTGGCGCGGTGTGGCATCAGTCTTCCTGGCCAATTGCCGGCGTATCGGTCATGCCGGCAAGCACTTCGGCGACGTGACGGACCTTGACCGGACTGCCCTCGCGGGACAGCTTGCCGGCCAGGTTGAGCAGGCAGCCCAGGTCGCCGGCGAGCAGGGTATCGGCCCCGGTGGCGCTGACGTGGCCGGTCTTCTCCTCGACGATACGGACCGATATGTCCGGATACTTGACGCTGAAGGTGCCGCCGAAACCGCAGCACACCTCGCCCCGCGGCAGCTCGGTCAGGGTCAGGCCCGCGACGCTCTCCAGCAGGGCGCGGGGCTGGTCGCGAATGCCGAGCTCGCGCAGGCCGGCGCAGCCATCGTGGTAGGTCACCGTGCCGTCATAGCGGGCGTCGACCCGGGTGACACCACGGACATCATGGAGAAAGGAGACCAACTCCCAGCAGCGCGCCGCGAAGGCGGCGGCCTTCGGCGCCATGACCGGGTCGCCGTCGAACAGCGCCGGGTAGTGACGCCACAGCATGCCGGCGCAGGAGCCCGACGGCGCCACCACGTAGTCGAAGCCGTCGAAGGCCTCAATGACCCGGGCGGCGAGGTCCCGCGCCGAGGTGCGGTCGCCGGAATTGTAGGCCGGCTGGCCGCAGCAGGTCTGGGCCGCCGGTGCCGCGACCCGGCAGCCGGCATCCTCGAGCAGGCGCACGGCGGCGAATCCGACGCTGGGACGAAATAAATCGGCCAGGCAGGTGACGAACAGGCCGACCAGGGGACCGGTTGATTCGCTATTAGTGGTCATCGCCGGAGAATGGTTGACGGGCCGGCTTATGGCAAGCGTTCGGCCACGGAATTCGGCAACAAGAGATAGTATTCGCCGCGATGCTTCATCTGACCGGCGACGTATTCGGCCTCGGGCCCGAAACCCCAAAAGACATCGCCACGCACCGGCCCGCGAATGGCGCCGCCGGTATCCTGGGCGATGACCAGGCGGCGAACCGGCCGGTCAGACCCGCCAAGCGCCGGCGCCAGGATGTCGAGCCACACAGGCACGCCCAGGGGCAAATAACGGCGGTCCACGGCGAGGCTGCGGCGCGGCGTCAGCGCCACCCCCTGGGCGCCTACGGGGCCGTCGCCCTGAAGCGCGCGAAAAAACACATAGGAACGATTCTCGGCGAGCAAATCGGCGGCCTGGTCCGGGTGGCCGGCGAGCCAGGCGCGAAGCGACTGCAGGGAGACGTCGGCGCGGGCAATCTCGCCACGCTCTATCAGCAGCTTGCCGATGCTGGTGTAGCCATGGCCATTAGCGCCGTCATAGCCGACCCGCAGTACCCCGCCGTCGGCCAGGGCGACCCGGCCCGAGCCCTGAACCTGGAGGAAAAAGGCATCCACCAGGTCGTCGACCCAGGCGATGACCGGCGCTCCACCGTCAAGGGCGCCGGCAACAATCTCCCTACGGTCGGGAAGCGGCACCACGGCGCCACCAGCAACCTGCCCGACAAGCTTGCGGCCTTCCAGGTCATCGGCGAAGCGCCCGAGGTCGACGTTTACCAGTCCGGCTGGGCGGCCGTGGAGGGGGACGGTGAAGGCGCCGCCTTCCTGGCGCGCCCCGTGCAGCAGCGGCTCGTAATAGCCGGTGAACAGACCTTCGGGGTTGCCCCGGTCACTCGCCCGGAACAGCGTGAACCCGGCCTCGAAGAATGCCCGTGCCGCACCGGCGTCGACCGTTACGGCGCCGTCACAGACTGCGCGCCAATCCCCGGCCGAACCACCAAAGTGACCGATGGATGTATCGTCGGCCATGGCCGCGAAGGCGACGCAGGAGCGCCGAAAGGCGCCGAGCGCCTTGCTCTGGTCGTCGTCCCGCCAGCCAGCCAGATCGGCGAAACTGGTCCGTTCGAGCTCGAGGTGCGGGGCTTCCGGCGGCCGCGAACAGGCGGCCAGCAGGATCAGGCTAAGCGCCGCCGTCAAACGAACCGCGTGGCTCATGCTATCAGTTGGGGCTGCGGGTGGCGGCCAGTTTCCAGTTGGGATTACGCGACCGCGTATCGCGCTCAAAGGTCCACAGGTCGGTGACCGTGACCTCGTGGGCGGCGTCGCCGTCGACCACGTTGCCGTCGCTGTCGTGGGTCACATTAATTTGCTTGCTGACCACGCGGACGGTGATGAACGCCGTGCGGCCGTTCATGCCGGCCTCAATAATCTCGCTCTCATCGATAGATACCAGGGCGGATTCCAGGGTCTGGTCGGCGTTTTCGCGGTCCTTGATGGCCCGCGAGAACGGCCGGCAGACGTCGTCGTCGAGGAGCCCACGCAGACGCTCGGTGTCGCCGGCGGCGAAGGCGTCGACAACGATTTCGAAAGCCCCCCGGGCGCCCTGGAGGAAGCCCTCGCGGGTAAACCCGGAGTCGG
>JAYZAP010000318.1:0-6560 GCA_036339655.1 Pseudomonadota bacterium
TGATGTTGACGGGAAGAGTGAATCAACCACAAGTTGCCGAACAAATCATCGCCAGCGGGCAAGCTGACGCGTGCGGCATGACCCGTGCGATGATCTGCGATCCGGACATGGCGTCCAAGGCAGAATCAGGACTTCTGGACAACATTCGAGCCTGTATCGGCTGTAACCAGGCCTGTATCGGCCATTTCCACCGTGGTTACGCCATTTCTTGCATCCAGCATCCGGAAACTGGCCGCGAGCTCCTGTATGGCGAGCGCCACTCAACCGACAATCCCCGAAAGATACTGGTGATCGGCGGAGGCCCCGGTGGCATGAAAGCGGCGGCGGTCGCCGCGCAGCGGGGCCACCAGGTCACTTTGTACGAGAAAAACAAGACGCTAGGGGGTCAGGTCTTATTGGCCCAACGCCTGCCAGGGCGCGAAGAATTTGGCGGAATCGTGTCGAACTTAGCGAGAGAAATGGAATTGGCGGGCGTCAATGTGATCACCGGCGTCGAGGTGACAGCGGAAAAGGTCGCACAACTCGCCGCCGACGAGGTTATCTTAGCGACCGGCGCAACACCGTTTCTACCCCCCATTGAAGGCGCGGAAGACGCCCACGTGGTAACCGCCTGGCAGGTGCTGACAGGAGAAGTCAATGTCGGTGCGTCGGTGGTGGTGGCCGACTGGCGCTGCGACTGGGTCGGCCTTGGCCTCGCTGAGAAGCTAGCCCGCGACGGCTGCCAAGTGCGCCTGGCGGTCAACGGCACCATGGCGGGCGAGTCCATACAACAGTATGTTCGGACCAATTGGACCGGCACTCTCCACAAACTCGGGGTCGAGATCATCCCCTATTCCCGGCTCTACGGCGTTGATGCCGACACGGTCTATCTGCAGCACACCGCCAGCGGCGAGGCGGTGCTTTGCGAGGGGGTCGATACTCTGGTCACCGCCCTCGGCCACGAGCCTGAGACGGCCTTGGAGGACGCCCTCCAGGACTATGACGGTGAGGTTCACGTGGTTGGCGACTGCCTCGGTCCGCGCACGGTCGAAGAGGCGGTTCTAGAAGGTCTAAAAGCGGGAGTGGCGGTATGATGTTGAACACCACCGTGACCTTCAAGCGGCGGCCAGTCGGCGCGCCGGTGGCCGAGGACTTCGACATCGTCCAAGGACCGCTGCCCGCGCTCAGTGATGGCGAAGTGCTGGTGGCATCGCGCTATGTGTCCATCGACCCCTATGTCCGGGTCCGGACCCAGATCGACCCGGCTAATCCCTACGGCAAGCCCCTGGCCTTTGGCGACCCGATACCCGGCGATATCGCCGGCGAGGTGATTGCCAGCCGCAACGGTGACTGGCCCGAGGGGATCCTGGTGGTTGGCCGTTTCGGATGGCGCGGCCACGCCCTCAGCGACGGCGGCAATTTGCGCGCCCTCGGCCCTGCCCTGGGCCCGCTGCCGCGAATGGCGGCCAGAAATTGGTGGACAAAGGGGTTGTGATAGATCCGACGGAGTTTAGAATCGGCGGCCAGAAGGTCGAGAGACAGCTGACTCAGGTTGCGCGGCAACAGGGCTCGGCGGGGATGGTCTTCGGGGAAACCCCGGCCGCTCATGCAGTAGTAAATGGGACCCTGCTTCTGTCCGGCGTAGGCCCGGAACGCGATGTCGCCGATTTCCGTGACTATGGCATCGAGGGCCTTGGAAACAATAAAACCAGGCAGGACAATCGCACCGTCGACAGCCAACTGAGCCGAGAAGTCAGCGACCAGGTCGCGGCCGGCTGGTCCATCCAAGTCATGGAGCGGATAGTGGTCGAGGTCGACGAGGCCGTCGAGGGAGTCCATGACGGACATTAAACCCGCTCCAGCACCATAGCGATGCCCTGGCCGACGCCGATGCACATGGTGCAGAGCGCGTAGCGGGCCTGGCGCTGGTGCAGTTCCTCGACGGCGGTGAGCACCAGGCGAGCGCCGCTCATGCCCAGAGGGTGGCCGAGGGCGATGGCGCCGCCGTTGGGATTGACGTGTTCGGCATCGTCGGGAAGACCGAGTTCGCGGAGCACCGCCAGAGCCTGGGCGGCGAAGGCTTCGTTGAGCTCGACCACCGCCATGTCGTCCAGCCTGAGGCCAGTACGTTCGAGCAGTTTGCGCACCGCCGGGACCGGGCCGACGCCCATTATGCGCGGGGCGATGCCGGCCGAGGCCATGCCAACGATGCGCGCCCGGAGCTCCAGTCCCTGTGCCTTGGCGGCGACTTCCGAGGCGACGATAAGCGCTGCGGCGCCGTCGTTGATGCCCGAGGCATTGCCGGCGGTCACCGTGCCGTCGTCGCGGAATGGTGACGGCAGCTTGGCGAGACCTTCGGTGGTGGTATCGGGGCGGGGGTGTTCGTCGGCGTCGAACACCACCGGGTCGCCCTTGCGCCGGGGAATGGTCATCGGAATGATTTCCCTGGCGAGGCGGCCCGAGGCTTGGGCGCGGCCGGCGCGCTGCTGGCTACGCAAGGCGAAGGCGTCCTGGTCGGCCCGGGTAATCTGGAATTCCTCGGCCACGTTCTCGGCGGTCTCGGGCATGGAGTCGACGCCGAACTCGTCTTTTATCTGCTTGTTGATGAAGCGCCAGCCCATGGTGGTGTCGTAAATTTCGGCGCGGCGCGAAAACGGCGTATCAGCCTTGGGCATGACGAAGGGCGCCCGCGACATGTTCTCGACGCCGCCGGCGATAGTGGTCGCGGCCTCGTCGAGGCGAACCGCCCGTGCCGCGGCGCCGACCGCCTCGATGCCCGAGCCACAGAGCCGGTTTACCGTGACCGCAGGTACCTCGATGGGCAGGCCGGCGACCAGCAGTGACATGCGGGCGACGTTGCGGTTGTCCTCGCCGGCCTGGTTGGCACAGCCGAAAATCACCTCGTCGAGTTTCGACGGCTCGATGCCGGGGTTGCGCGCCATCAGCGCCTTGATGGGTTCGGCGCCCAGGTCGTCGGCGCGGACTGGCGACAGGCCGCCGCCGAAGCGGCCGATGGCGGTGCGCGCGCCGTCACAGATAAAGGCGTCAGTCATGATTCTGGACTCCCGATTCTCCAGTGGCCGGCACGAACAGGGCATCGAGAGCGATAACCCCTTCGGGCCTGGCAAGCAATGGGTTGATGTCGGCCTCGGCCAGGGTATCGCCCATGTCCGTCGCTAGCCACGACAGCCGGGCCACCGTCTCGGCTAGGGCGTCCACATTCGACGGTGCAGCGCCGCGTACGCCGTCGAGCAGCTTGCGTGAGGTCAGGCTGTCGATGGCCCCGCGCGCCTCGGCCGGGCTGACCGGCGCCAGCATGGCCCGGACATCGGCCATGAGCTCGGCAAAAATGCCGCCCATGCCAACCAGCACAAGGGGGCCGTATTGGGGGTCGTGCTTGAGGCCGAGTATCATTTCGACGCCGCCACCTACATGGGCAGCGACCAAGGCGCGCGGGCCAAGGCGTCCGGCAACGTCTTGGTAGGCCTCGGCCACCGCGTTCTCGCCGCCAAGGTTGAGGCGTACGCCGTCAGCATCGGTCTTGTGTAGCAGGCCCTCGGCGGCGGTCTTGAGCACGACAGGAAAACCGATTGCGCATGCCGTCGCCACGGCTTCGTCCCGGGAGGTCACCACCTGGTGGGCCGGAACACCGATGCCGTAGTCCGTCAACAAGCTAAGGCTGTCGGTTTCGTCCAGGGTTTTGCCGGCGGCCAGGCGATGGCGCCAGCGTTCGCGAACCGAATCGTCGATGGCGGGGGCGTCCGGGACGTGGTTGTTGGCACGGTGGTCGCGGTAGGCGAATGCGTTGTGCACCGCCTTGAGGGCGGGCACCGTGCCGTCGAGCACAGGAATACCCATGGCCGTGAACTTGACCGCCATGTCGTGGTGGTCAACAGCGCTATAGTTGGTGGCGAAGGCAATGGGCTTGTCCGTGGTGGCGAAGGCGTCAACGCCGGCCTGGGCGCAAAGCTGGGAATAGTCACTGTCGGTGCGCAAATCGAGAAAGAACACGCCGAGGGCGGTGTTCGAGTCGGCCATGAGGGCGCTGAAGCAGTCGCGCAGCTTGCCGTCGAAGTCATCGAACTCGCCGAAGCCGTCGAGGGGATTTTCAGGCGCCAGGCCGGGGTCGAGACGGGCCGCCAGGACAGCCACGGTATCGTCACCGAGGGCCGCGAAAGGCACGCCGGTCTCGCTGGCCAGGTCGGCAATCATTTCGCGTTCGCCGCCGGATTCATGGATCGACGACAGGGCGCCGGGGCCGGGCCGCCGTTCGCCCTGCATGAGCAGCATACTTGCCGCCAGCTCGTCCAGGGTGTCGACCCTGAGCACCCCGTAACGCCGGCACACCGCATCAAAGGCCTGGTCGTCGCCAACCAGGGCGCCCGAGTGACTGATGGCCATGCGCGCAGCTGCCTCGGTGCGTCCGGTCTTGACGGTGACCACCGGCACGTCGCGGGCCTCGGCTTTTTCCAAGGCAGCGATGAAGGCGTCCGGGTCGCGCACGGTCTCCAGGAACATGCCGATGAGCCGCGTCGAGTCTTGTTCGAGGGCATAGTCCATGTAGTCGGCGGCGGTGACCGACAATTCGCGGCCGGTGGAGACCGCCAGGCTCAGGGGCATTCGGTCGTTGTTGTCAGCGATGGCGCCGTAGGCCGACCCGGACTGGGCGAGGAAGGCGATGGAGCCCGGCTGGCGGTCGCGCATGCGGTAGCCGGTGACGCTGATGCCGGCTTGGTAATTGCAGTAGCCCAGGCAGTTGCCGCCGCAAATCGGCAATTTCGCTTCGCGGGCGATGGCCGACAGGCGGGCGGCGAGGGGCGGGTCATTGTCGTCGTCGAGCACGCAGCTGCCGAAGATTGAAACCGCTCTGGTACCGGATTCAAGGACGATATTGAACTGCTCCTCGAGCCGTGAATCAGCCACAGCCATGACCGCCAGGTCGACCGTCTCGGGCAAGTCGCGAAGCGTCGGATAGCAGGTCGTGCCAGAAATCTCGTCGTAGCGCGGATTGACCAGATAGACGGTGCCGCCGTAGCGGTCCGGCGCCAGGGTTTCAATCATCCGGTCGCCGGCACTCCACTCGCGCGGAGACGCGCCGACGACGGCGATGGAACGAGGTTCGAGGAGGGGGGAGAGCCAGTGTGACACGGTACTTTCAGGGGTGGTTGATTCCGCTGGCGAAGGCAACGTCATTCTTATACCAACAGGGCCAATCTGCGATACCCCGTGGCGCTGCTTGGCGGATGAGTATTTTGGGTGTGACCGATAGAACGGACAACACGACTGATTCGATCGCCGACGCCGCGCCCGTGGAGTGCGCCGAGGTCGCGGCCAGTCTGGGCCATGAGTGCCGGCTCCAGGGGTTGCTGGCCATGCCCCTGGTGACAGCCAGTCTGGCCGAGCTCGGCATGTGGTACACCGACAGCATCGTTGTCGGCCGGCTCGGCAACGTCGAGTTGGCCGCCGTCAGCCTGTCGGGCATGCTGATCTGGGAAATTGTTCTGACCGGGGTGGCGGTCATATCCATGGTCGCCGTCATCGTCGGCAAGGCCCATGGACAGGGCGACGCCGTGGCCAGCCGCCGCGCCCTGCTACCACGTAGTTGCGGTCTTCCCACGTCGTCCGTGATAGGATGACACGCATGTCAGTGGAACGACTCGATACTGCGGCACTGCGCTCGCTTCGCGAGCATGAGGACACCGAGTTCGTGCGCCGCCGCCCGCGTTCGCGCGAGCTGCTGGAGCGCGGTCGCGCCTCGATGCCGGGCGGGGTGCCGATGTCCTGGATGACGGGCCTCTACGAGCACGCGACGATATTTCCAGTGGCAGGCCACGGGGCTTACTTCGAGGATGTGGACGGCCACCGCTATCTGGATATGAACCAGGTCGACATCGCGGGCTTTATCGGCTTTGCCCCGGCACCGGTCACCGAAGCGTTGAGCGCCCAGGCAGCCCGGGGTTCGTCGTTCCTGCTGCCAACCGAGGATGGCATTGCGGCGGCCGAGAATCTCGCCCAGCGCGTGGGCCTGCCCTTTTGGCAGTTCACAGGCGCTGCTTCTAACTCGAACGCGGAGGCGATCCGCCTGGCACGGGTCAGCACGGGGCGCGAGCGTGTGCTCATGTTCGAGGGGAAGTACCACGGAGACGTGAACGACGTCCTGGGACGAAACGATGGCAATGGCCCGAAGGCTGAAGTGCCGAGGCTTGCTGCCAACGCGGCCCGAGGCGAGGTAACGATTCCGTTCAACGACCTCGCCGCGCTAGAGGCCGCGCTCGCGGGAGGTGACATCGCCTGCGTCCTCAGCGAGCCCATGCTGACCAACTTCAATCTCATCTTTCCCGACGAGGGGTTTTGGCCGAAGGCCCAAGAGGCAATCCGTTCAGCCGGTGCCTTGTTGGTCATCGACGAAGCTCACACGCACTCCTTTGCTTATGGCGGATTGACCAGGGCGTGGCAGCTTTCGCCCGACGTCGTCACGTTGGGAAAGGGACTCGGCAGCGGCGTCCCTTTCGCCGCCTACGGAATGACCCAGGAGCAGGCCCGTGTGCTAGAGCACCATTCGAAGCCTCCCTCCCCGCTGG
>JAYZAP010000319.1:0-2925 GCA_036339655.1 Pseudomonadota bacterium
GCCCAGACGCCGAGGCCACCACCACGGTTTCGCCCTCCTTGGGCTCGCCGATTCGCAACAGGCCGCAATAGGCGGTCATGCCCGGCATGCCGAGGACGCCCAACGCCGTGGAAATGGGCGCCACCGCCGGGTCGAGATTCCTGAGGTAGCGGCCCTTCATCACGGCGTAGTCCTGCCAGCCGCCGTAGCCCAGCACATAGTTGCCTTCGGCCAGGCCGGGGTCATTGGACGCCACCACCCGGCCCACCGAGCCACCACCCATGACCCCGTCGATGGCCACCGGCTCGGCGTAGGACTCACCGTCGTTCATGCGGCCGCGCCTATAGGGGTCCAGCGACATGTTGATGGTGCGATAGACCGCCTCGCCGTCGCCGGGTTCCGGCACCGGGGACTCGGCGAGGCGGAAGTTGTCGGCTATGGGCACGCCGTCGGGGCGCGAGGCCAGCAGGATTTGGCGGTTGACGTTGTCGGCCATGAGATATGCTCCGGAATTTCGTTTGAATGATGATGGTACAGTCGGCCGTCCCTGGCAACGGTTGGTGATGCCGTCTGATAAGCTTCGTGATAGCTTGCCGGTCATGACCGACTACACCGCACCGCTCGACGACATCCGTTTCGCCCTCACCGAACTGGCCGGCCTCGACCAGATTGCCGCCCTGCCCGGCTGCCAGGACGCCACCCCCGACATGGTCGACGCCATTCTCGGTGAGGCCGGCAAGCTGGCCGGCGATGTGCTCGGGCCGCTCAACCGCTCCGGCGACATTCAGGGCAGCCGTCTGGTGGACGGCGCCGTGCGCACTCCGGACGGCTTCCCAGAAGCTTTCAAGACCTTTGCCGAGGGCGGCTGGATCGGCCTCGCCGCACCCACGGAAATGGGCGGCCAGGGTTTGCCGCGCCTCATCGCCGTGGCCGTCGAGGAGATGTGGCAGTCGGCCAATATGGGTTTCGCCGTCGGCCCGCTCTTGACCCAGGCGGCCATCGACCTGCTGGTCACCCACGGCACCCCGGAGCAGCGCCAGACCTACCTCGCCAAGCTCATATCGGGCCAGTGGACCGGCACCATGAACCTGACCGAATCCCACGCCGGCAGCGACCTCGGCGAAATCCGCACCAAGGCCGCGCGGGACGGCGAACACTACCGCATTACCGGCCAGAAGATTTTCATCACCTACGGCGACCACGACCTGGCCGAGAACATCATCCACATGGTGCTGGCCCGCGGCCCCGACGGCATTCCCGGCATCAAGGGAATTTCTCTCTACATCGTGCCCAAGATGCTGGTCAACGCGGACGGCTCCCTGGGCGCCGCCAACGACCTGCGCTGCGCCTCCCTGGAACACAAGCTGGGCATCAACGCCAGCCCCACGGCGGTCATGCTCTACGGCGAAAACCAGGGCGCCGTGGGCTATCTGGTGGGCGAGGAAAATTGCGGCATCGAGTACATGTTCCTGATGATGAACCTGGCCCGGGTCGGGGTCGGGGTCCAGGGTCTGGCCATCGCCGAGCGCGCCTACCAGGGCGCCCGCGCCTACGCCCGCGAGCGGGTCCAGGGCACTGTCCTGAGCGACCCGCGCGGTGAACGCAAACCAATCATTGACCATCCCGACGTGCGCCGCATGCTGCTGTCCATGAAGGCTCGCATCGAGGCGGCGCGAGGGATGATTTATTACGCCGTTGCGGCCATGGACCGGGCCAGCCATCACAGGGACGAGGCCGAGCGCCGGCGCGCTGCCCTGGTGGTCGACCTGCTGGTGCCGGTGGCCAAGGCGTGGCCCACGGACCTGGGCGTCGAGGTCGCATCGACCGCCGTCCAGGTTCACGGCGGCATGGGCTTCATCGAGGAGACCGGCGCCGCCCAGCACTACCGCGACGCCCGCATCGCGCCGAGTTACGAGGGCACCAACGGCATCCAGGCCAACGACCTGTTGCGCCGCAAGCTGATGCGCGACAAAGGCGCGGCGGCGTGCGACTTCATCGCCGAGATGAGCGAACTGGACGTCCCGCTGTCCCAGACAAACGACGCCGACCTGGCCGCCATCCGCGACCGGCTTAAGGACGGCATCGAAGCCCTGAGTAGCGCCACCGACTGGCTGGTCGCCACTTTCCCCGACCAACCCGACCTGGCGGCGGCCGGAGCGGCGCCCTATTTGCGCCTGTTCGGCACGGTGACCGGCGGCTGGCAAATGGCCCGGGCCGGGCTGGCGGCGCGGGATAAGCTCGACGCCAACGGCAGCGACGGTGCGACCTACAGGGGCAAGCTGACCACCGCGCGGTTCTATGCCGACCAGGTGCTCGGCGAGGCCCCGACCCTGGCACGCACTGTTATCGAGGGCGGCGCCGGCGTCATGGCCCTTGATGAAGACCAGTTTTAGAGATTGGACACGATGACCGACAGCAACGGCTCGCGGGCGCTCGCCGCCTATACGGTGCTCGACCTTACCCGGGTGCGGGCCGGGCCGACGGCGGTGCGCCAACTCGCCGACTGGGGCGCCCATGTCATCAAGGTCGAGGCGCCGCCGGTCCATGGCGACCTCGAACTGGGCGGCCCGCGTCACGGCTTCGACTTCCAGAACCTGCACCGCAACAAGCGCAGCATGACGCTCAATCTCAAGCACCCGGACGGGGTCGCCGTGTTTCACGAAATGGTCAAGAGCGCCGACGTGGTGGTCGAGAACTACCGGCCGGCTGTCAAGCAGCGCCTCGGGGTCGACTACGAGACCCTGAGCGCCATCAATCCGCGCCTAGTCTATGGCTCTATATCGGGCTTCGGCGAGGACGGCCCGTACCGCGACCGTCCAGGTGTCGACCAGATTGCCCAGGGCATGGGCGGGCTGATGTCGATTACCGGCGAGCCCGGCCGTGGTCCCATGCGGGTCGGCATTCCCATCGCCGATCTCACTGCCGGTCTCTATTGCGCTATCGGCA
>JAYZAP010000320.1:0-3560 GCA_036339655.1 Pseudomonadota bacterium
TCCAGGTCCATTGGGTCGGCGTCTTCGCGCCGCTCGATGTGCTCGAAGCCTGAGAACGCCAGCGCGGTGATCGCTTGATCGGCCTGGCGCGGTGGCAATTTGATCGCGTGCACCGGGACATGCGCTATGATCTGGAAATCGACACCAGCATTGCCACGCCCCTGGAATGCGCCGAAGTCATTAGGAATAAGTTCGACTTGTAGACCACAAGCGGTGCTTATGCTCTGCCATGGAAACCAGTACCATTCATAACACCCAGACCCTTTCCGAACGGCTTTCCACCGGCGCGCTCAACTGGTACGGCGCTTGGACGCTGTATAGCCGCGAGGTCAAGCGCTTCCTCAAGATTTGGGCCCAGACTGTGCTTGGACCCATGATGACGACGCTGTTGTTCCTGACGGTGTTCAGTCTGGCTATCGGCGGGCCCGACCGGTCGGTGGCGGGGTTGCCGTTCCTCGAGGTTCTGGCGCCCGGACTGATCATCATGGCGATGATGCAAAATTCCTTCGCCAATTCGTCGTCGAGCATGATGATGGGCAAGGTCCAGGGCAATATCATCGATCTGCTGATGACGCCCATGGGACCGGCCGAGTTGTGCCTGGGCTTCATCGCCGGCGGCGCGACCCGGGGGCTGGTCGCCGGCGCCGTGTTGGTGATCACGGTTCAGCCCTTCGTGACGGTGACCCCGGCGCACATTGCCTTCATTCTGTTCCACGCGGTGGCGGCCTGCGTGATGATGGCGTCGCTTGGCCTGCTCGGCGGCCTGTGGGCCGAGAAGTTCGACCACATGTCGGCGGTGACCAACTTCGTCATCATGCCGTTGACCTTCCTGTCGGGCACCTTCTACTCGGTCGAGCGCCTGCCCGAGGTGTTCTACAACATCAGCCAGTTCAACCCGTTCTTCTACGCCATTGACGGCTTCCGCTACGGTTTCATCGACCACGCCGACAGCAACGTGATGGTCGGCCTGGCCGTGCTGTTGACCGCCGATGTGGCTCTATGGGCCCTGTGCCACCGGCTGCTGGCCCGCGGCTACAAGATCAAGCCCTGAGGAGATTTCAGCCATGGACCTGTCGCGTTTTCCCCGTGTGTCGCTGGCCCACCTGCCGACGCCCCTGGAGCCGCTGGAGCGTCTGAGCGACCATCTCGGCGGGCCGCGCCTTTGGGTCAAGCGGGACGATTGCACCGGCTTGGCGTTGGGCGGCAACAAGACCCGTAAGCTCGAATTCCTCATGGCCGAAGCCCTTGCCGAGGGCGCCGACACGGTGATCACCGCCGGCGGGGTGCAGTCCAATCACATGCGCCAGACCGCCGCCGCGGCGGCCAGGCTCGGCCTCAAGTGTGAGCTGGTGCAGCAGCGCGCCCGGCCCTGGGACCGCGACCAATTCGGCGAAACCGGCAATCTGTTCCTCGACCGCTTGCTCGGCGCCGCTCTCCATTCGGTGCCCGGCGAGGCCGACCGGGGACCGGGCATGGAGCGGCTGGCCGAGGAACTGCGGGCCGCGGGGCGCAGGCCCTACATCATTCCCGGCGGCGGTTCCAATGCCCTCGGCGGGCTCGGCTATGCCGGCTGTGCCCAGGAGATCATCGAACAGGCGGCGGCCATGGAATTGATCGTCGACGCGGTGGTCATGCCGACCGGCAGCGGCGGTACCCAGGGCGGTTTCGTCGCCGGGCTGGTCGCCATGAACAACGCCATTCGCGCCATCGGCATGGAAATCGACGCCGCACCCGTGGCGGTCGAGGCGGCGGTGCGAGCGGTCGCCGCCGGCACCCTGGATCTGCTCGGGGTCGGCGGCGGACTGCCCCATGGCGTGGTCGAGATCAACCCGGACTATGCCGGCAAGGCCTACGGCAAGCCGACCACCGCCATGGTCGAGGCGGTCACCTTGGTGGCGCGGCTCGAGGGACTGGTGCTCGACCCGGTTTATTCGGGCAAGGCCATGGCCGGGCTCATCGACCTGGTGCTACGGGGCGAATTCAAGGCGAGCGACACGGTGGTCTTCGTGCATACCGGCGGTGTGCCGGCCCTGTTCGCCTACCGCTCGGCGTTCGACCATATCTAAGAGATATATGAGAATTATGGAGACAGTATTCTTAATTAATTAAATATACTGTCCCCATTATTAGGGAGGCATTTGTTTCTCCGTATGCTGAGCTTGTCGACGCGTGGCCGGTTCGACCGGTGCGGGTTCGGCTTGCGGCGGCGGGGCACCGGCAATAACGTAGCGGGCCGGCGTATTGGGGGAGGAAATTCGTGAGCGAATTCGATCTGGTTATCAAGGGTGGCACCGTCGCCACCGCGTCAGACGTGGTGCCCTGCGATATCGGCATCAAGGACGGCAAGGTGCTGCGCCTGGCCGACCGTCTCGACGGCGGCGCCGAGGTCATCGACGCCAGCGGCAAGCTGGTGCTGCCCGGCGGCATCGACAGCCATTGCCATATCGCCCAGACCGGCGGGGCCGGCGTCGAGACCGCCGACGATTTCCGTTCGGGCAGCATATCGGCGGCCTGTGGCGGGACCACCACCATCATTCCCTTCGCCGCCCAGTACAAGGGCCAGTCCCTGCGCCAAGTGGTCGACGCCTATCACGCCCGGGCCCATGGCGAGGCGGTGGTCGACTACGCCTTTCACCTGATCATTTCGGACCCCAGCGACAAGGTCATGGGCCAGGAACTGCCGGCCCTGATCCGCGACGGCTGCACCTCGTTCAAGGTCTACATGACCTATGACGCCCTCAAGCTCGACGACCGCCAGATGCTCACGGTGCTGTCGACGGCACGGCGCGAAGGCGCCATGGTGATGATTCATGCCGAGAACCACGACGTCATCATGTGGCTGACCGAGCGCCTGCTCGCCGCCGGCCACGGGGCGCCCAAGTACCACGCCGTCGCCCATGCCGCCCCGGCCGAGCGCGAGGCGACCCACCGGGCCATCACCCTGGCCGAAATCATCGACGTACCGGTGCTCATCGTCCATGTCTCGGGCCATGAGGCCATCGAGCAAATTCGCTGGGCCCAGAACCGCGGCTTAAGGGTGTTCGGCGAGACCTGCCCGCAGTACCTCTTCCTCACCGCCGACGACCTGGACAAGCCGGGCTTCGAGGGTGCCAAGTTCGTCTGCAGTCCGCCGCCCCGGGACGCCGCCAATCAGGAAAAGGTGTGGCGCGGCATCGCCTCGGGGGTGCTGTCGGTGTTTTCGTCCGACCATGCCGCCTACAAATACGATTCCGTCGAGGGCAAGAAAGCGGCCGGCGAGGCCGCGCCATTCAAGTCCATTCCCAACGGTGTCCCCGGTCTCGAGGCGCGGCTACCGCTGCTGTTCTCCGAGGGCGTCGGCAAGGGCCGCATCAGCCTAGAGCAGTTCGTCGCCATCACCGCGACAAACCCAGCGAAGATATATGGCCTCTATCCGCGCAAGGGCACCATAGCGGTCGGCTCGGACGCCGACATCGCCATCTGGGACCCGGAGCTTGAGGTCACCCTGAGTCACGACATGATGCACGACGCCATGGACTACACCCCCTACGAAGGCCACCAACTGAAAGGCTATCCGGTCA
>JAYZAP010000321.1:0-5439 GCA_036339655.1 Pseudomonadota bacterium
CATGCGCCTGCTCGAGGAAACCGTCTCCGGGCGCAACCAGCTGGTGAACGACCTGCGCAGCGAAATCAAACTGCTGGCCCGAACCATCGCCGCGCTTGACGATTCGCGTAAGGGCTAAGCGGCTGATGGCCGGCCGAGCCAGACGTGCTTCCCAAACCGATTTGATATGGCCCGGTTTCGTCGACGCCCTGTCGACCTTGCTGATGGTCATCATTTTCCTGCTGGTGGTCTTCATGCTGGCCCAGTACTTCCTCGGCGTCGCCCTGTCGGGCCGCGACGAGGCCCTCGACCGGCTCAGCCGTCAGGTCAGCGAACTGGCTTCGCTGTTGTCCCTCGAACGCCAGGCCAACGCCGAACAGCGCCTCGATATCGCCCAGTTGTCGGCCGAACTGCAAACCTCGACGGCGACCCGCGACAGCCTGTCGTCGCGACTGACCACGGCGGTCAGCGAACGCGACGCCCTAGAACTGCGCCTCGCCGACATGACGGACCAGGCGGCGCGGGCGGCGGCCGACGCCGAGGCCATTCGCGCCGCCCTGGCCGAGTCCGACCAGACCATCGCCACGGACCGCGAGACCCTCGAACTCAAGCTTGCCGAACTGGCCAGCCTTCGCCGCGACATCGCCACCCTGCGTCTGGTGCGGGCCGAATTGGAGGTCCAGGTTTCCCAGCTCGCCGTGGCCCTCGACGAGACCACCCTGACCCTCGAAGAACGCAGCCTGAAAGTCAATCTCACCACCGCCCAGTTGGCGGTCGAACGCGACCGTGCCATGGCCCTGGAAGCCCGGCTCGCCGACCAGACCGAGCGCACGGTCCTGGCTCAGAAGGAAATCGAGGACCGCGAAATCCGCCTTGATGAGCTGCGCCTCGCGCTCAGACAAAGTGACGAGGAACTGCTCAGCCAGCGGGCGCTATCGAGCGACGCCCAGGCCCGCGTCGAGCTTCTCAACCAGCAGATTGTCGCCCTGCGCCAGCAACTGGCGCGATTGGCCGACGCCCTCGACATCGCCGAGACCGAGGCCCAGGCCCAGGGCGCGGTGATTGCCGACCTTGGCCGCAAGCTCAACCTGGCCCTGGCCAGCAAGGTCGAGGAGCTGCAGCGCTATCGCTCGGACTTCTTCGGGCGTCTGCGCGAAGTGCTCGGAAAACAGCCGGGAATTCGCATTGTCGACGACCGTTTCGTGTTCCAGTCCGAGGTCTTGTTCGGGTCCGGCTCAGCCACCCTGGAGGCGGCGGGACGCGGGCAAATGGCCCAGCTCGCCCAAACCCTGCTGACCATCGCCGAAGGCATCCCGCCGGATATTCCGTGGATACTCCGGGTCGATGGCCATACCGACAGAGTTCCCATCGCCACCTCCCAGTTCGCCTCGAACTGGGAATTGTCGTCGGCGCGGGCAATCTCGGTGGTGCGCTTCCTGGTGAGCCAGGGGGTGCCGCCGGACCGGCTGGTGGCCGCCGGGTTCGGCGAGTTCCAGCCGATCGACCCCAGCGCCGACGAAATCGCCTTGCGCCGCAACCGCCGCATTGAACTTAAACTCACCAGCCGCTGACGTTTCCTATGCCTGAGTTCCGCGCGTTCGATTACGGCGCCCTAGGGCGAGCTCTGGCCATCGGTGCGCTGGGCGGTGCTGTGTTCGCCTGGCTCAACATGCCCCTGGCCTGGATGATCGGCGCCATGTGCGCGACCACCGCCGCCTCGGTCAGCGGCGTCAACGTCAAGATGCTGCCGGCGCTGCGCACCCTGATGATTGCCGTTCTCGGAGTCATGCTTGGCGGCGCCTTCCATCCCGAGATCGTCGAGCAGATGGCGCGCTGGTCGCTCAGCCTGTCGGTGCTGTTCATCTACATGGTGATGATCGCCGGGCTGGTCATGCTCTATTTCCGCAAGGTCATGGGCTATGACCCGGCCACCGCCTATTTCTCGGCCATCCCCGGCGGCCTCAACGAAATGGTGCTGGTCGGCGGTTCCATGGGCGGCGAGGACCACACCATCGCCCTGACCCACGCCTCGCGCATCCTGCTGGTGGTCATGGTTATCCCGTTTTGGTTCCGCCTGGTCGAGGGCTACCAGCCGTCGGCGTCGAGCGCCGGGGCGCCGTTCGTCACCATCCCAACATTCGACCTGGGCGTCATGGCGCTGTGCGGCTTCATCGGATTCTTCGTGGCCCGCCTGGTCAAGCTGCCGGCCCCGGCCCTGATCGGCCCCATGGTCATGAGCGCCGCCGCCCAGCTCACCGGTCTCACCACGTCGCGGCCGCCGGTCGAACTGATCAACATCGCCCAGGTGGTTGTCGGCACCGGCATCGGCTGCCGCTTCGCCGGCGTCCCTATGGCCCGGATGGCCCGCGCCATGTCGGCGGCGGCGGGCTCCACAATAATCATGCTGGGCAGCGCCGTCGCCTTCGCCGTGACGCTCCACGCGGCAATCGGCCTGCCCACCGAGGCCCTGGTCCTTGCCTTCGCCCCCGGCGGCCTCGCCGAAATGACCCTGATCGCCCTGTCGCTCGGCATCGACCCGGCCTTCGTCTCGACCCACCACGTGGTCCGCATCATCCTGGTGGTGGTGCTCGCCCCCCTGGCCTTCAGGCTGCTCGCGCCGAAGCTGGGGATTGGCGGCGGGAAGTAGACCCTACTCCGCCAGCAACCGTGCCTCGCCAGGGTCTTCGGCAGCGGGATCAGTGTCGAACTGGAGTTCGGCGAGGCGAGCGTAGAGGCCGCCTTCGGCGATCAGTTGGGCATGGGTACCTTCCGCCACCACCCGGCCCTCGTCCATGACCACGATGCGGTCGGCCTTGAGCACGGTCGCCAGGCGGTGGGCGATGACCAGGGTGGTGCGCCCAACCATGAGTTTCTCCAGAGCCGCCTGGACCGCGCTTTCACTTTCCGCGTCGAGCGCGCTGGTCGCCTCATCGAGCAGCAGCACCGGAGCGTTGCGCAGCACCGCCCGGGCGATGGCGATGCGCTGGCGCTGGCCGCCGGACAGGCGCACGCCGCGCTCGCCCAAGTCGGTGGCGAAGCCATTGGACTGGTGCTCGATGAATTCCGTCGCCCGGGCCGCATCGGCGGCGGCGCGGACCTCGTCGTCGCTGGCGTCGGGCCGGCCATAGCGGATGTTGTCCCAGGCATCGGCGGTGAACACCACCGGCTCCTGGGGCACCAAGGCCAGGCGGCCGCGCAGGACCGCGGGGTCGGCTTCGGGCAGGCTGACCCCATCGAGGGTGATGTGCCCGTGTTGGGGGTCGTAGAAGCGCAGCAGCAATTGGAACACCGTTGTCTTGCCGGCGCCCGAGGGCCCGACCAGCGCGACGGTCTCGCCAGGCTCGACGGTCAGGCTAAAATGCTCCAAAGCAGCCCGTTCAGGCCGGGTCGGATAGCGGAAGGTGACATCATGAAACGCCACCGCGCCCTGGGCCGGCTCCGGGAAGGCCTTGGGCACGGCCAGCACGGCGATATCGGAGCGGGTTGCTAGCAGTTCCATGAGCCGCTCGGTGGCGCCGGCGGCGCGCTGCAATTCGCCGACCACCTCGCTGAGCGCCCCGACCGCGCCGGCGACGACAACCGCGTAGAACACGAAGGCCGACAGTTCGCCGGGGCTGATGCGGCCGGCGATGACTTCATGGCCGCCGAACCACAGCACCACGCCGATGGCGCCGAACACCATGACGATGACGATGGCGGTGAGCAGGGCCCGCACCGTTACCCGGTTGACGGCGGCCCTGAAGGCGGCTTCGGCCCGCTCGGCGAAGCGCTCGCGCTCGTGGGCTTCGTGGGTAAACGCCTGGACCGTGCGCACCGCGTTAATGGTCTCATCGACATGGGCGCCGGTATCAGCGACCCGATCCTGGCTGATGCGTGACAGCCGCCGCACCCGGCGGCCAAACACCACGATGGGCAGCACGACGAAAGGTACCACGACGAACACCATCAGTGTCAGCTTCGGGCTGGTCACGGCAAGCAGCACGGTGCCGCCGATCAGCAGCAGAACATTACGCATGGCCATGGAGGCGGTGCTACCGACCAAGACCTGGAGCACCGTGGTGTCAGTGGTCAAGCGCGACAGAATCTCGCCGGTGCGAGTGGTCTCGAAGAACGCCGGGCTGAGGGTGATGATGTGATCGTAAACCGCGCGCCGAACGTCGGCGACCACGCGCTCGCCGATCCAGGACACCAGGAAGAAGCGCCCGTAGCTGGCCGCCGCCATTAGCGCGATAACACCAAGCAAGACCACCAGGGCCTGATCGAGCAACGCAGAATCACCAGCCCGGATACCGTCATCGACTAGGCGGCGCAGGCCGATGCCGATGGCCAGGACCGTGCCGGCGGCGATGATCAGCGCCCCCAGGGCGCCGGTCATAGCAAGCTTATAGGGCGCCAAAAACCGGATTAGCTGGCGAAGCTGCCCGAGATGGCGGCTGGTGGCGCGCTCGCCCGGGGCGGCGGCGCTTGCGGACTGCCCTCGGCTCATTGGCAATGGTGACCAATCATGCGGAAAATGCCGGCTATCGGTATCGCAAGCCGCCAGGGAACACAAGCTTACCATGGGGTCGCGGCATCAACAGCAGCGCCAAAATGGCCGCTTGCCGGGGGCGTCGCGCTTCGCTATAACTCGCGCCTTCAATTCACGTGCCTGCCGAGGAGCCCTGGCATGAAGAACGACATTCACCCGGACTACCACGAAATCAACGTGGTCATGACCGACGGGACGAGTTTCACGACGCGCTCGACCTGGGGCGAACCCGGCGACACCATGCGCCTCGACGTCGACCCAAATTCCCACCCGGCCTGGACCGGTGGCGCCACGCGTATCGTCGATACCGGCGGTCAGGTTGCCAAATTCAACAGGCGGTTCGAGGCTTTCGGCATCAAGTAGGCCGCGCGCCACGGGTGCCAAGCGGCACTCCCGTTTGACTCCCCGTCGTTGAGCTTCTATACAGCGGGGCGGCCTCGCCCGGGGCCTTTTGACCGCCCCCTTCAGGGCCTTTCGAACCGACGGAGATTGACTGGTGAAACGCACATTTCAGCCCAGCGTTATCGTTCGCAAGCGGCGCCACGGGTTCCGCTCCCGTGGGGCGACAGCGGCTGGCCGCCGTGTGCTGGCCAGGCGTCGGGCCAAGGGACGCAAGCGCCTCTCCGCCTAACCCGGAGGCCTCGTAATCTGATGGCCGCACCAATCGAGCGGCTCAAGCAGCGCGCCGAATTCCTCCATGTCGCCGCCGCGCGGCGCAAATGGGTAGCGCCCGGGTTGATTCTCCAGGCTGCCACCAGTGCGGCCGCCGAGGCCACGCCCGACGGATTTCGCATCGGCTATACCGCCAGCCGTAAAGTCGGCAACGCGGTCGCCCGCAACCGGGCCCGCCGGCGCCTGCGCGCGGCCGTCGCCCAGGTTATGCCGGGCCGCGCCGCCGCCGGCTTCGACTATGTGGTCATCGCCCGCCAGGC
>JAYZAP010000322.1:0-7765 GCA_036339655.1 Pseudomonadota bacterium
CCGAGCCCCAGGCGCGGCTGTGGGACGACTACGATGCCAAGTGCCTCGGCTTGATGGTTGACGCGCTCCATCGCCACGATACCCTCGCCGGCGTGCAACTGGCCCATAACGGCGTCGGCGCCCAAAACCAGTTCACGCGGCTCAAAGCCCTCGGTCCGTCGCATCAGGCCGGGGTGTTAGGTATTCCGTCCCAGAGCCGCGGCATGGACAAGGCCGACATTCGCGAGTTCCGCCGCTGGCACCGCGACGCAGCGCTGCGCGCCAAGCGGGCCGAAGCCGATATTCTCTATATCTACGCCGGCCACGATTCGACTCTGCTGATGAATTTCCTCCAGCGGCGCCGCAACCAGCGCACCGACGAGTACGGCGGCTCGCTCGAGAACCGCACCCGCCTGTTCCGCGAGGTGCTCGAGGAGACCAAGGAGGTAGCCGGCGACCGTTGCGGTATCGCCGTTCGCCTGGCCGTCGACGAGCTGATGGGCCCGGCGGGCATTACATCCGAGGGGGAAGGCCGCGAAATCGTCGAGATGTTCGCCGAGGTCCCCGACCTGTGGGACGTCAACCTGAGCGACTGGGAGAACGATTCGGTGACCTCGCGGTTCAGCGAGGAAGGCTTTCAGGAGGACTACATTTCCTTCGTCAAGTCGGTGACCACCAAGCCGGTGGTCGGGGTCGGCCGCTTCACCTCGCCCGACGCCATGGTCAGCCAGATCAATCGCGGCGTGCTCGACATGATCGGCGCCGCCCGGCCGTCCATCGCCGACCCCTTCCTGCCCAAAAAAATCGAGGAGGGCCGACCCGAGGAAATCCGCGAATGTATCGGCTGCAACATCTGTGTCTCGGGCCAGCACACCTCGGTCCCCATGCGCTGCACCCAGAACCCGACCGTGGGCGAGGAGTGGCGGCGCGGCTGGCATCCCGAGGTCATCGCCGCGAAGGACTCGGATGACAGCATTCTGGTCATCGGCGCCGGGCCGGCGGGACTCGAGGCGGCGCGCGGCCTGGGGCAACGCGGCTACCGTGTCGCCCTCGCCGAGGCGACGACTGAACTGGGGGGTCGCGTGAGTTGGGAAAGCGGCCTGCCCGGCCTCGCCGCCTGGGCCCGCGTCCGCGACTGGCGGGTCGGGCGCATCCGCGAAATGGCCAACGTCGATGTCTACCTCGACAGCACCATGACGCCGGAGAACGTGCTCGAATTCGGCGCCGATCACGTCATCGTCGCCACCGGCGCGCGATGGCGCGAGGATGGCGTCGGCGTCACCAACAGCGCGCCGATCGCCGGTAGCAACGGGACGAATGTCTATACGCCGGAGGACATCGTGGCCGGCGCCGGCGTATCGGGGCCGGTGGTCCTGTTCGACGACGATAACTTCTACCTGGGCGGCGTGATGGCCGAGAAACTGCGCCGCGACGGTCACGCCATCACCCTGGTCACTACGGCGGCCTGCGTCTCGCCCTGGACTGAAAACACCCTGGAGCAGCACCGTATCCAGGCGCGCCTGATCGAACTCGGGGTCAATATCGTCACCAGCCATACCCTGGCGGCAGTCGGCAACAGCGAGGTCGAGCTTGCCTGCGTCTTTAGCGACCGGTCCCGCAAGCTCGCTGCCGCCGCCATCGTCATGGTGACCTCGCGGCGCCCGGCCGACGGCCTCTACCGCGCCCTGGCGGACGATCCAGAGACATTTCAGGCGGCGGGAATTAAATCCGTTCGGGCTATCGGTGACTGCGACGCGCCCTCGAACATCGCGCTGGCGGTTTACGATGGCCACTTGGCGGCGCAGGAACTCGACGCGCCACCGGCGAACCCGGACATGCCGTTCCGCCGGGAAGAGGTCGCCCTCGACGCAGCGGTGTAGAACGGCAAAACTGGAGCGTCGCCACTCTTGTCTGCCGCCGCGATAAGAAAGTGGTATCGTTGGCGGAGGTAAATCACGTTGTGCAAAATCGATAGGTCGCCGCCATGGGCATCGTCACCAACGTCATTCTCCCGCTCGCGCTGGCATTCATCATGTTCGCCCTCGGACTCGGGCTAACGGTGAGCGATTTCGCCCGTGTCGCCCGCCAGCCGAAGGATTTTTTCGTCGGCGCGGGCTCCCAGATCTTGCTGTTGCCCGTCGTCGGGTTCATGCTTGTGACGATCTGGCCGGTGTCCCCGGAAATCGCCCTCGGTGTGATGATCATCGCGGCCGCGCCGGGTGGCGTGACCTCGAATTTGCTAACCGCTTTCGGCCGTGGCGACGTGGCCCTGTCAATCTCGCTCACGGCGGTGATTAGTCTCTTAAGCGTGGTGACCATCCCTCTGATCGTCGGGTTTTCCTATGGCCAGTTCTTTGGCGAGGCCGTCAAGGGCGACGTCTCGGTCGGGCGGATCGCCATCAGTGTCTTCCTGATCGTCACCGTTCCCGTCCTGATCGGCCTCACGGTGCGCCACTACGCGAAACACTTTGCCGAACGCTTCGAGCCGGTATCGCGGAAGATTTCCACATTCCTGTTCGTGCTCGTTCTGCTGGGCGCGGTCATTCAGGAGCGCCATAACATCGTCGATTTTTATGCCGAGGCCGGCCTGATCACCCTGACGCTGAATGTTGTGATGCTGGCACTCGCCTGGTGGCTCGGTTCGCTGTTCGGCTCCGGCGCACCCCAGCGGATTGCCATTACAATCGAGTGCGGGCTCCAGAACGGAACCCTGGCAATCGTCGTCGTAACGCTTCTGTTCGGTGGTGGCGCCGCCGTTATACCGGCGGCAACCTACAGCCTGACCATGTTCGCGACGGCGCTAATCTTCATCTACTTTCTGCGGCGGAAGATGCTCTAACCGGTCGCCCGCTCGGCGCCGTCCAGGTAGTCACTGGCCAGCACTTCGGCAATTTGCACGGCGTTCAGCGCCGCGCCTTTGCGCAGGTTGTCGGACACTACCCAGAGGGCGAGGCCGTTGAGCACCGTGGGGTCGTGGCGGATGCGGGAGACGAATACCGCGTCCTCGCCGGCGCATTCGGCCGGAGTGATATAGCCGCCGTCCTCGCGCTCGTCGATGACCACCACGCCGGGCGCCTGGGACAGGGCCTCGCGCGCCTCCTCGACTTTGATCGGGCGCTCGAACTCCAAGGATACGGACTCGCCATGACCGATGAACACCGGAACCCGGACGCAGGTCGCCATGACCTCGATATCCGGGTCGAGGATTTTCTTGGTCTCCTGGACAATCTTCCATTCCTCGTTGGTCGAGCCGTCATCCATGAACGGGCCGCCCTGGGGAATCACGTTGAAGGCGATGCGCTTGGGAAACTTGTCTGGCTCGAGCTGCTGGTTGACGTAAACCGCCTTGGTCTGGTCGAACAGCTCGTCCATGGCAGCCCGGCCCGAGCCCGAAACCGACTGGTAGGTCGAGACCACGACGCGCTCGATGGTCGCCAGGTCGTGGAGCGGCTTGAGCGCCACCACCATCTGGATGGTCGAGCAGTTGGGGTTGGCTATGATGTTGCGGGCGCCGAACCCGGCGATGGCGTCGGCGTTGACCTCGGGCACCACCAGGGGCACGTCCGCCTCCATGCGGAAATGGGAGGTGTTGTCGATGACCACGCAGCCGGCCGCGGCGGCCCGCGGCGCGTGCTCGGCCGAGACCGCGCCGCCCGGCGAAAACAGGGCGATGTCGGTGCCGGCAAAATCGAATTCGGCTAGGCTCTCGACCTGGAGCGTGTCCTTGTCGCCGAAGGAAACCTCCCTGCCGAGCGAACGCTCGGAAGCCAGGGCGACAAACTGGTCGGCGGGGAAGTCCCGCTCGGCCAGGGTGTTGAGAATTTCAAAGCCAACAGCGCCGGTGGCGCCGGCAACGGCTACACGAAAACCCATAATTTCGTTCCTCTTTTCTCAGACTCTTTAAGCGCCGAGCTTGTCGAGCTCGCGCAGTATAGCGTCGCCCATGACGCCGGTAGACACCTTGGCCTTATTGGGCTGCATGATGTCGGCGGTGCGCAACCCGCTGGCCAGCACGTTGGTCACCGCCTTGTCGATGAGGTCGGCGTCGTCGCCGGCGCCCAGGGAATAGCGCAGCAACATTGACAGGCTCTGAATCTCGGCCAGGGGATTGGCGATGCCCTGGCCGGCGATGTCCGGGGCGCTGCCGTGAACCGGTTCGTAAAGGCCGCGGCTGAAACCGTCGGCGTCGGGCTCGCCGAGGGAGGCCGACGGCAGCATGCCGAGGGAGCCGGTGACCATGGCGGCGCAGTCCGACAACAGGTCGCCGAACATGTTGGTGGTGACCATGACGTCGAACTGCTTGGGTGCGCGGACCAACTGCATGGCGGCGTTGTCGGCCAGCATGTGCTGGAGCTCGACGTCGGGGTATTCCTCGTCGTGCAGCTTCTGCACTTCCTCGCGCCACAGCAGGCCGCTCTCCAGCACATTGGCCTTGTCCAGGGAGTGGACCAGATTGCCGCGCTTGCGCGCCAGTTCGAAGGCGACCTTGGCGACCCGGCGAATCTCATGGGTCTCGTAGACTTCGGTATTGATGCCCCGGCGCGAGCCGTCGGGCAGGGTCTCGATGCCCCGGGGCTCGCCGAAATACATGCCGCCGGTCAATTCGCGGACAATCATCAGGTCGAGACCGGCGACCAGGTTGGGCTTGAGGCTGGAGGCCTCGGCCAGGGAATCGAAGACCACCGCCGGGCGCAGGTTGGCGAACAGTTCGAGCTCCTTGCGCAGGCCGAGCAGGCCGACCTCGGGGCGCAGGCTGAAGTCGACACTGTCCCACTGGGGCCCGCCGACGGCGCCGAACAGCACCGCGTCGGACTCAAGCGCCGCTTCCAGGGTCTCGCCGGGAAACGGCGTGCCGGTGGCGTCATAGGCGGCGCCGCCAATCAGGCCTTCCGAGACGTCGAAACCGACACTGCTGCGTTTGTCGAGCCATTCGATGATGCGCCGCACCTCGGCCATGACCTCAGGACCGATGCCGTCGCCGGGCAAAATCAACAGTTTGCGGTTAGCCGTCATGAATTGAGTACTCCACTAAACAACACAGAAAATGTCGGGGCCTTAGTCCGCCAGCCAGGCCTGCTCGGTCTCGCGGCGCTGCTCGAAGGCGGCGATGCCGTCGGCCTTGGCCAGGGTCAGGCCGATGTCATCGAGGCCGTTCATCAGGCACTGCTTGCGGAACGGATCGATATGGAAATGCACCGTGCCGCCGTCCGGGCCGGTGATTTCCTGGGCTTCCAAATCGACGGTCACCGTGGCGTTGGCGCCGCGCTCGGCGTCGTCCATCAGCAGGTCGACCTGATCCTGGGGCAATACGACGGGCAGAATGCCGTTCTTGAAGCAGTTGTTGTAGAAGATGTCGGCGAAGCTAGTGGCGATGACGCAGCGGATGCCGAAGTCGAGCAATGCCCAGGGCGCGTGCTCGCGGCTCGAGCCACAGCCGAAGTTTTCGCCGGCCACCAGGATCGAGGCATCGCGATAGGCCGCCCTGTTGAGCACGAAATCGGGCTTCTCGGCGCCGCTATCGTCGTAACGCATTTCATCGAACAGGTTCTTGCCCAGCCCCGAGCGTTTGATGGTCTTGAGGAACTGCTTGGGGATGATCATGTCGGTATCGACATTGATCATGGGCAGCGGCGCGGCAACCCCGCGCAGGGTGGTGAATTTATCCATGGTCTTGGTTCCGCGGTTACGTTGTCTTGGGTCTTCGAATTACCAGGCAGCCAGCCATCATGTCGTGCAGCGCCTGCTTGCGCTTAGTGAAGGCTGCCATGATGAAGCCGATCATCTGGGTGATCATCGACACGTACTTGCCAAAATAGCGCCCGGAGGCGCGACCGAAGGAAATCCGATTGCCGTCAGTATCGGTGACAATGACGCCAATCATCATCTTGCCCAGGGTCGCTTGCTTCGACGAGCTTTCCATCAAGGCGAAATAGAGCCACACGGCGCCTAACATCAGGATATTAAACGCCACGGCGCCGCCACCCATGGCTTCATCGCTGACATCGCCGGCCATGAAACCGCCCATGAACACCATCATGATGACCATTTGAACGATGCCCATCAGGACACTATCGATAGCCATGGCCGCGCTGCGCCGCCAAAATCCTGCGTATTCCATTGTCTCCACCCTTGGATTGCCAGTTGGTAAACCACCAATTCTACAGCAGCTCGCGGACGTCAGCGAGTCGACCGCTGACGGCGGCGGCGGCGGCCATCATGGGGCTGACCAGATGGGTGCGGCCGCCACGGCCCTGGCGACCCTCGAAATTGCGGTTCGAGGTCGAGGCACAGCGCTCGCCGGGCTCGAGCTTGTCGGCGTTCATGGCCAGACACATGGAACAGCCCGGTTCGCGCCATTCGAAGCCAGCTTCGACGAACACCTTGTCGAGACCCTCGTCCTCGGCCTGGCGCTTCACTGGACCGGAGCCCGGCACCACCATGGCGCCGACGCCGGCGGCCACGTGGCGGCCTTTGGCGATGGCGGCGGCGGCGCGCAGGTCCTCGATGCGGCCGTTGGTGCAGGAGCCGATGAACACCCGGTCGACGGTGATTTCGGCGAGTGGCGTGCCGGGCTTCAGGTCCATGTAATCGAGCGAGCGCTGCATGGCGGCGCGGCGGCCCTCGTCGGATTCATCGGCCGGGTCGGGAACCGCGCCGGTTATGGGCAGCACGTCCTGAGGACTAGTGCCCCAGGTCACCTGAGGGGCGATGGCGGCGGCGTCGAGCACCATGTCCCGGTCGTAGACCGCGCCCGCGTCCGACGGCAAGCTGCGCCAATAGGCCACGGCGGCATCCCACTTGTCTACCTGTGGCGACATGGGACGGCCCGCGACATAATCGAAGGTCACTTGGTCGGGGGCTATGAGCCCGGCCCGGGCGCCGGCCTCGATGGACATGTTGCAGACCGTCATGCGGCCTTCCATGGACAGCGCCTGGATTGCCTCACCGGCATATTCGATGACATGGCCGGTGCCGCCGGCGGTGCCGATTTCCGCGATGATGGCGAGGATCACGTCCTTGGCGGTAACCGCCTCGGACGGCGCGCCTTCGACGGTAATGCGCATGTTCTTGGCGCGGCTCTGTATCAGTGTCTGGGTCGCCAGCACATGCTCGACCTCGGACGTGCCGATGCCGAAGGCCAATGCCCCGAAGGCGCCGTGGGTGGCGGTGTGACTGTCACCGCAGACGATGGTCGTGCCCGGCAGGGTCAGGCCGAGTTCCGGGCCGATGATATGAACGATGCCTTGGCGCGCGTCGTCCATGCCGAAATAACGGATGCCGAACTCGGCGCAATTGGCCTCCAGGGTCTCGACCTGGATGCGCGACTCTTCCTCGACAATGCCGGCCGAGCGGTCCGTGGTTGGCACGTTGTGGTCGGCCACGGCCAGGGTGGCGCCGGGCCGGCGGACCGTGCGCCCAGCCATGCGCAAGCCCTCGAAGGCTTGGGGACTGGTGACCTCGTGGACCAGGTGGCGGTCAATATAGATCAGGCAGGTGCCGTCGTCCTGGGTATCGACGAGATGGCTGTCCCAGATCTTATCGAACAGGGTACGGGGCTGAGACATGGGTCCGCTCCTCGGGCGCTGGTCTTTGGATGTTCACCTTTCAGGTGAACTGCATTCAATCGTCCACTCTTGTGTTCATACAAACCGGGGCTCCCGCCGAACGGTCGGCGGCCCGCGGTCGCGGGCTGAAGAGCACCGAGTGACTATATTGATGCGGCCTTCACTTGGAGTTCAGCCGCGTAGGGAAACTCGTGAATCAAGCCGCCCTACTCGGCGCTCTT